>JBPCWX010000001.1:0-1380 GCA_051009095.1 Gammaproteobacteria bacterium
CTTTGGGAAATATGTTATATGGCCTGTTTGTTCACACTTTTCTTACAAAATTTGTGAGAACATTTGGAAAAGGGCGATTAGCTCAGTGGGAGAGCACTACCTTGACATGGTAGGGGTCACTGGTTCAATCCCAGTATCGCCCACCATTCCTTCGGTGATTGGCCTTTTGTGATTGGCCTTCGGTGATTGGCCTTTTGTGGTTGATTTTCTGATGGTGGGGGCTTACATTCCGCAAGCAAAATATCTCTAGCAGAATGAATACGCATAAGAATAATAATGAGTGACAATACAAACAAAAATTAAAAACTTGGAGGGGATAATGGTTCGCACGGCTGTTTCAATTTTTATATTACTGGCTTTTGGTGGTACCTTTTATGCGATAGCAAGTGATGCCAATGCACAATCTTTGGGGGCGGTGCAACAAACAGTGCAGGCCGCAACAGCAGACGGACAAGCCTCACAAACGCGTGTTAATACATTAGATGATGAAATTGATGAATTGACGCGGGAATATCGTGCCGCGCTTAAACAATTGGCTTCTCTGCGTGAATATAACGCTCAGCTGGAAAAATTGATTCGTGGGCAAAAGGCCGAAATGGTTTCTATCCGCAAACAGATTGAAGATGTCACCCATGTTGACCGCGCTATTTTGCCGCTTATGTTTCGTATGATTAATGCGTTGGAACAATTTGTTGCGCTGGATGTGCCGTTTTTGATTGATGTTCGCAGAGAGCGCGTTGCTAATTTACGCGCTTTGATGGACCGCTCGGATGCCAACCCTGCCGAAAAATATCGCAAAATTCTTGAAGCCTATGAAATTGAAAATGAATATGGCCGCACAATTGAGGCTTATGAAGCACAAATGGAAATTAATGGCGAAGAACGCACGGTCGCCTTTTTGCGTATCGGGCGCGTGGCATTGGTTTATCAAACACTTGATGGTGATGAAAGCGGGGCGTGGGACAAGAAAACGGACAGTTTTGTAGATTTGGATGGCGATTTTGACAGCCAGCTACGCGCCGCACTCCGCATTGCCAAACAACAAGCGGCACCCGATTTGTTGGTCGTGCCGGTTACGGTTGAGCAATAGGAGAGTCGCCATGTATTTTTCAAAAATAAAACTTTTTTCTATCGCCACCCTGTTGATTGCTTTTGCTTTGCCATTGTTGGGGCCAGTGAAGGCACAAGAAGCAACACCAGAAAAAGACGATAGCATGACTTTGCAACAACTGCTTGAGCAGGTGCGGGCTGGACGGCTTAATGATAATGCCGAATTTCAAAAACGCGAGACTGAGTTTCGCACCAATCGCAATCGGCAGGCGGCTTTGTTGAAAAAAGTGCGCGCTGATATTGCCCGCGAAGAAGCGCGGAGCGAAAGGT
>JBPCWX010000002.1:0-4041 GCA_051009095.1 Gammaproteobacteria bacterium
TTTGATTTTGTGGCGCCCGAAGTGATGTGGCGGCGTGCCGATTCGCCATGGGCCGAATTGCCGCTGCAAGCCGCTGCCATTGGCGTCGGCTTGGGTGTTTCTGATGTTGCGGCGGCATTGCTAAAACAAACCATGGAATTGCCCTTGCCGCTGGTGGTGGATGCGGACGGATTAAATTTGCTGGCGGCGGATCAATCTTTGGGCGATGTTTTGGCGGCTCGTCAGACGCCGACAATATTAACGCCGCATCCAGCGGAAGCGGCGCGATTATTGCACTGTGAGACGGCGGCGGTGGCGGCAGACCGCATTGGTGCGGCACAGATGCTGGCGGCAAAATTTCACGCCGCGGTGATTCTCAAGGGGGCGGGAAGTGTGATTATCAATGATGATAACTGGTGCATCTGTGCCGCCGGCAATCCCGGTTTGGCGCAAGCAGGGGCGGGCGATGTTTTGACCGGTTTTGTGGGCGCATTGCTGGCGCAAACACAAGACGCCATGTTTGCCGCCCGCGCCGCGGCATGGCTGCACGCTGCCGCCGCCGATAAACAGGCCAAAGAAGACGGCAAAATTGGGCTGAATATTAATTCTTTGGGCAAAACAGCGGCGCAACTGCTGGCGATGGCAACGGACCACTGCGCCAGTTTATAAAACATGGCCATCACCAAATGATCGGTGGCGCGCTATCTTTCCGCTTGCGCTAAGGGATTATCGGGAAAATTGACTTCCAAGAGGCGGCGCGCTTTTTGCTCATCTTCTTTGGCTCCCATAATTTCATATGCCTGCACCAACACCGTCAAGGCTTCCTCGCCCGCCAAACTGTCGGGGTATACATCCAAGACGACTTTTGCACGGCTGATTGCCCCCAAAGGCGCGCCCCGCCGCAAATAATAATTAGCCACATAAATTTCGTGCTGCGCCAAAGCGTTAATTAAATAGCGCATGCGGGTGGCGCTGTCTTCGGCGTATCTGCTGCCGGGATAATTATCCAGCAATTTTTTAAACGCAAAAAACGCTTGTCGCATGGAGTCGGGATTGCGTTCGGCAGGGTCTTGAAAGCCCAAGCGGTCGATGAGGTTTTGGTCTTCGCGAAAATGCGACAGCCCTTCCAAATATATCGCATATGCGGCATGGGGATGGTCGGGGTAGGCTTGCATAAAACGATCGGCGGCGGTCAAGGCGCCGGCATAATCGCCGCGGGTATATTGCAAATACACCAAATCCAGCATGGCTTGCTGCGCATATGAGGAGGCCGGATAGGTTGCGGTCAGCTCGTCGAACTTGTCAATCGCCTGCTCATAATCGGCGCGGCTTTGCAGTTGGTGCGCTTCCTCGTATAATTCACGGGGAGTCGGCGGCTCTTCGGGTACCGTAGCGCAACCGGCCAGCACCGATAAAAATAAAAACCAAACTATGATTCTCATGACTGCACGCCATTATACCCGTCTCTGCCTGTATCTGTGCAATGCTGACAACATTCGCCTGGATCGCGCCTTGGCGTCTGTTTTTACCCAGCACCCGCGGACCGCTTTGCAAACCCTCATCAGTCAAGGCGCGGTTTATATCAACCATGAAGAGTGCCGCAAACAATCCCGCTTGCTCCGCGGTGATGAAGAGATTGCCATCGATTTTTCCGCGCTGCCGACAGTGTCCGATGACTGTGTCGCCGAGAACCTGCCGTTGGCGGTGGTGTATGAAGATGACGATATTATGGTTATTAACAAAGCGGCGGGCATGGTAACGCACCCTGGTCACGGCAACCGAGACGGCACTTTACAATCAGCCTTGCTGCATCACCACGCGGGCTTGGCGGAGTTGCCGCGGGCGGGCATTGTTCATCGGTTGGATAAGGACACCAGCGGGCTTTTGGTGGTGGCTAAAACGGCGGCGGCACGGTGTTTTTTGCTGGCGCAATTCCACCGCCGTCACGTGCGGCGTGAATATCTGGCGCTGGTGCATGGCGTCCCCGAGGCGACCGGCAAAATTAATCGTCCGCTGTCCCCCAAGCGCGGCGAGCCGCAGCGGATGACGGTGAACGCGCGCGATGGCAAGGAGGCGATCACACGCTTTGCGGTTTTGCGCCGCTGGGCGGGTTTTGCCCTGCTGCGCTGCTGGTTAGAGACGGGGCGAACTCATCAGATTCGCGCGCACTTGGAGCATATCGGCTATCCCATTGTTGGCGATCCCGTCTATTGCCGAAGACGGCGCAATTTTTCTTTTGACCTGCGGCGACAAGCCTTACATGCCGAAAAACTGCATTTATTGCACCCCAACGGAGACGCGCGCGAATGGACAATCCCACCGCCCAATGATCTGCGTTTGGCCCTTGAAAAGTTAGACTCTGGGGAATGAAACTTATCCGCCCTCAATGGTCGGCGCCGCCCGGCGTTCACGCCATCTGCACCACCCGTTTGGGCGGGGTGAGTGAGCCGCCTTATCATTCTTTTAATTTATCGCCGCACGTGGGCGATAGCAAAAATGCCGTCTCCGAAAACCGTAAGCGGCTCGGCACGGTATTACCGGCGCCGCCGTGCTGGTTGCGGCAAGCGCACACCTCACGGGTTATGCGGGCGGAGCAAGTGATGCCCGACTGCTCCGTGGCCGATGCGGCGTACACTTTCTCCGCCGATGTGGTGTGTGCGGTCATCTGCGCCGACTGCATGCCGGTGTTATTTTGCTCGGCGGACGGCGCCGGTGTTGCGGCGGCACATGCGGGTTGGCGGGGTTTGGCGGCGGGAGTGCTGGAAAATACGGCGGCGCTGCTGCGCGCCAACGGCGCTGGCGCATTGCTGGCGTGGATTGGCCCTGCCATCAGTGCCGAGCATTATGAAGTGGGTGAAGAAGTGCGCACCGCCATATGCCGAGACGCTGCGGATGAAGAAAGTTTTACCCCTGTCGGCAAGGGCAAATGGCTGGCGGATTTACCGGCTTTGGCGCGGCGGCGTTTGGACGGGCTGAATATTGTTTGCGCTGGCTATAATGGCTGCACCTTTACCGATGCTCGTCATTTTTTTTCGGCACGGCGCCAGGCGGTTACCGGGCGCATGGCGGCATTGATTTGGCGGACAAAAGCGGGGGAATGATAAAATTTTATCCTGCGCAATTAATCAGCCAAATGCTCAAGCAATAAGCATTGTTTTAGCGAAACAGCGTTCACTCACTTCATCGCAAATTGATGTTGGCGACCGCTTTTTTGCGGGCGCAATGCTTCCGCATTTTTAAACCCCGCCGCCATGTTCGATTGATTTTTGGCAATCCGCTCGGTTGCCAAATCGCAATATTCTTGGCTAATGTCAATGCCAACATAATTGCGCCCAAGCAAATGCGCGGCAACCAAGGTGGAGCCTGAACCGGCCATTGGGTCGAGAACGCAATCGCCCGGTTGGGTAAAGCAGCGAATAAAGTCATATGGGATTTTGTCAGGGTACGCCGCCGGGTGTTTGCGCTTTAACGCAACTTTGTCGCCGCCATTGGCGTAATTCCAAATCGTCCCGGGGCATTTTGTCGGGTTGATGCACATCTTGCGCGAGGCGATGGTTACTCCGTCCTTGTTGCGGTTTGCGCCGCCATTCATCGTTTTCCCGGCGTGCTTGCTGGGAATTTTTATCCCCTCTTTATCGAAGTGTTTTGGCTTGTTGCCTTTAACAAAAATCGGCATATATTCATGGTCAACCCGAAATCGTTTTGCCCACCACGCCCCGTCCTTGCCTTGTTTTTGATAGATGTTGCATTCGAACAAGCCAAAGCCAATGTTGTCGCACCAATCCAAAATCGTGCGAAATGAAGTCAGGGTTTTGCGCCCGTCACAAGTTTGGTCTTGAATCACCATCACCACCACGCCGCCAGTTTTGACAACCCGATACAGTTGTTGTCCAAGCGCATGCAAATCAAGCGCATAGCCGTTGTACTCCCTCAACCCGTCATATGGCGGCGAAAAAACCGCAAGGTCAAATGTTGAATCGGGAATATTCCCCAATTCAACAATCGCATCGCCGCAGATGATTTTGCTTTGCATCATAATTTTGGATTTGGGAATGAGATTAA
>JBPCWX010000003.1:0-3670 GCA_051009095.1 Gammaproteobacteria bacterium
CTAATGAGAATGGTGACGCGCTACAAAGCCCAAATCCGGCTGGTGAAATTGTGTTGGGCGCGGCTGATGCGCCGGTTACGATTATTGAGTATTCCTCGCTGACTTGTGGGCATTGCGCGGCATTTCATAGTTACACATTGCCGCAATTAAAAGAGAAATATGTTGATACAGGTTTGGTGCAGTTCAAATTCCGCCCCTTTCCGTTTGACCCTTATGCAATGGCTGGTGCGATGCTGGTTTATTGTGTTGCGCCGCCGCGTCGTGTGGCGTTGTTAGATGTGTTGTTTTTGCGCCAATCAAGCTGGGCGGCCACAACTGACCCGATGACCAATTTGCAAAAATTGGTGCAACAGGCTGGTTTGTCGGAGGCAGATTTTGTTGTTTGCCTAAAAGATGAAACCCTTCTCACTGCCATTCGCGATGTGCAACGCACCGCCGCCCAACAATTGGGTGTGCGTTCAACGCCAACATTTTTTATCAATGGCCGCAAGCTGGAGGGCAATCATCCTTTAAGCGAGTTTGAAAAATATATCGCGCCGCTTTTGCCAACCAGTGAGGGGTAATAGCCAGTGATGTATAATAGAAAGTGTGACGATGAAATTTAACAGCCTACGCCTTTCTGGTTTCAAATCTTTTGTTGAGCCGACTGAATTGGCCATTTTGCCGGGCTTAACAGGCATTGTAGGGCCAAATGGATGCGGCAAATCCAATTTACTAGAAGCTTTGCGCTGGGTGATGGGCGAAACCTCTTATAAATCAATGCGCGGCTCTGGCATGGAAGATGTCATTTTTACTGGCACAAACACCCGCCCATCGCGCAATCATGCCGAAGTCGCTTTGCTGTTGGGCAATGAAGCGCGCACCGCCCCAGCCGAATATAATGATGCCGATATGCTGGAAGTTGTGCGCCGCATTGAGCGCGATGCTGGCTCGCTCTACCGCATTAATGGCCATGATGTGCGCGCCCGCGATGTGCAGCTTTTATTTGCCGATGCGTCCACCGGGGCGCGGTCTAATTCATTGGTAAAACAAGGCACTATCGGTGCTTTAATAAGCGCGAAACCAGATGACCGCCGCAAAGTGCTAGAAGAGGCGGCGGGTATTTCTGGCCTCCATTCGCGCCGTCATGAGGCTGAATTGCGCTTGCGTGGTGCGGAAAGCAATTTGGAAAAACTAGCTGATGTTATTGGCAATTTAGAAATCCAGTTGCGCCAATCCAAACAACAGGTGCGCCAAGCCACGCGCTATAAAAATATATCGTCCCAAATTCGTGAAATTGAAGCATTGGTATTGCATTTGCGTTGGCGCGAGGCACAACACGCGCTGGAGAAAGCCAATGAAGAATTTGCCCAAGCGCGGCAAAATGTTGCCCAAGCAACGCAAATTTCTGGCCAAGCAAGCACCGCACAAAGCAACGCGCAAGCGGCTTTGCCAGATTTACGCAAAACCGAAGTGACCGCCGCCGCCGCTTTGCGCCGCTTAAAAATTGAGCAAGAAGGGCTGGATGATGAAGCGCGTCGGGCTGAAGAAATGGTGGCGCGACTAGGCGAACAACTGGCCACGATTGATACTGACAACACGCAAGCCCAAGCCGATTTGACCGATGCCCAAGCCCAGCTTGCCAAATTAACGGCAGAAGAAAAAGACTTAGCGGCCTATGTGTCTGATGATGAGACAGCAGCCGAGCAGGTGGCGATTGAAAAACAACAAATTGCCGAAAATTTATTGGCTGAAAAGCAACAAGATTTTGACACATGCAACCAGCAGATGGCGGAATATACAGCGCGGACGCAAGCACTGGAAGAGCATGTGCAGGGCAATCTTACACGCAAAACACGGTTGGAAAGCGAGCTAAAGGCGGCACAAAAAAGCCAAGATGTGTTGGCGGCTGAAATTGATGGCGATTTTGATTTGGTGGCGCGACGTGCCGCCCAAACCGAAGCTGATAAAGCGCATCACCAAGCCGTCAAAAAATTAAAAGATAAGGAAGCGGCTTATATAAAAGCCCAAACCGCTTATCACCAAGCGGTTGAGCCAGCACGAGAAGCACAGGCGCGCTTGGAGCGGCTGGCGGGCGAGCGCACCGCATTGACGGCTTTGTTTGATAAAGCAGGTGCAGGAGATTATCCCGCCTTGCTGGACTCTATCAAAGTTGCGCCCGAATATGAAAAAGCGGTGGCGGCCATTTTGGGCAATGAGGTTGAGGCATCTGATGATGAAGCCGCGCCTGCTTTTTGGCAAAATTTTGGCATACAACAATCTGAACAGGCTTTGCCCGATAATATCGCTTCATTGGCCGAAAAAGTGAGCGGCACAAAATTGCTGGCGCGGTGCTTGTCGCAAGTTGGCATTGTGACGCATGAGCAAGGCGAAATGTTGCAATCATCGCTTAAACCTGGGCAGGCATTGGTATCGCGCGAAGGCGATTTGTGGCGGTGGGATGGATATTGCACCCGCGCCGATGCGCCCGTTGCGGCGGCCACGCGGTTGCGGCAACGCAATCGCTTGGATGAGCTGGTGGGGGAAATGAAAAAAGCAGAAAAGCAAGCTGAAAAATCCACTGCGACCCAAAGCCAAGCTGAAACGCAAATGCAAGAAGCAACCGCACAGCGCGATGAGGCGCGTCTTGACGTGCAAAATTATTTGCAACAAGCCACCAGTGCGGCGCAAGATTTGGCTCAAGCACAAGCCGCCCTAGAAACGCGGCGCACCAAATTGCAAGCCATGCAAACGGCCATTGTGCGATTGCAAAATGACCTTGCGGAAATGGCCGATACGCAAGATGTGCCAGATGATACGATGCGGCTTCAACAAGGTAATGAATTGGCCAGCGCACTGGCGGCGGCGCGCAAAGCACTGGCGGCGGCGCGGGGGGGGTTGGCACAAGCACAATCTGAGTTGCAAAATGTGCAAAGCCATCGGGTTGTGCGTGATAGCCGATTGCAACAAATTAGCGAAGATTGCGCGCAGTGGAAAGCGCGCCAAGAAACGGCTAAAAAGCGCATTGAAGGCTTGGCCACGCGGCGGCAAAAAATTGTTGCTGACCGCGAAAAATATGCCGCTTTACCCGCATCTTTGGCTGATAAAAATGTGCAGCTGGCCGACACGGTGCGCCAAGCTGAAACCACGCGCCAACAGGCCGCCGATGCGCTGGCCGTTGGTGAAAACGCGCTGGCCGAAGCCGACCGTGCCGAACGCCAAGCGGGTACAACTTTGTCGCAAATGCGTGAAGCCCAAGCCCGATTGGAGGCGGTGTGTGAGGCCGCCCAAACACGGCACGATGAGGCAAGCAACCGCATTGAAGAAACTTTGCAGGTTAAGCCAGAGCAAGCACTGGCCATCGCTAGCCACAATGAAGATGAGGAAGATGCACAACATAAAAATCAGCATAATGTTGAAGAGCTGGAAACGCGGTTGGAAAAATTGCGTCGTGACCGCGAAAATCTTGGCGGGGTCAATTTACGCGCCGATGAGGAAGTGAGCGAAATTGAAGCTGAAATTTCTGCTATGGTGGCAGACCGCGATGAATTGACAGCGGCAATTAACAAATTGCGGCACGGCATCGGCCAGCTTAACCGCGAAGGCCGCCAACGATTGCTGAGTGCTTTTGAAACGGTGAATGGCCATTTTAAGCGATTATTCACCCAGCTTTTTGGCGGTGGAACGGCAC
>JBPCWX010000004.1:0-4684 GCA_051009095.1 Gammaproteobacteria bacterium
CGCTTGCCCGGCGAATCCAACATTCCCCGTTATACCCTCCGCAAAAACCAAATTACCGCCGAACAAAAACGCTTTGATGACGCTTTGCAATTAGTGCGCCGCGACCTGTCTGACATGTGCGAAAAAATCGCCCATATGCAAGGCGCCGATGAAATGTTTCCTTTTGTTGATTTATATCGCATGCTGCTGGATGACCCGGCATTGAGCCGAGAAACGCGCGCGATTATTGCCCGCAAAAAATGCAACGCAGAATGGGCAATTAAACAGCGTGCCGATGCGGTGAGCGCGCATTTTCTCAATGTGCAAGATTCTTATCTGCATGAGCGCGGTAAAGATATTCATCATGTTATGCGGCGTTTGCTGGATGCCATTGAGCCGGGCAGCAGCAAAAAGCCTAAGACCGCGAAAGGGCGGATTTTGGTGACTTCAGAATTGGACCCGGCGCATGTTATTACCCTCAGACAAGAAGGTTATCTGGGTTTTGTCAGTGATACCGGCGGCGGCGCTTCGCATACGGCGATTTTGGCGCGCAGTATGAATATGCCGGCTGTTGTTGGCGCTAATGGCTTATCGGCGGCAGTGGAAAATGACTGCACCTTGGTGCTGGATATGGATAATGGGGCGGTTATTGTCAATCCCGACAAAGACACCTTGGCCCATTATCGGCACGTTTCTCCCGCCCCTGTCCGCCGTTCTGCGGCAGTCAAAAAATGCGGCGGTGACGGGGTTAAAACGCGTGACGGCCGAATTGTTCATTTACACGCCAATATTGAATTGCCCGATGAAGCGCGCGGGGTGCAAGAGGCTGGGGCTGATGGGGTGGGTTTGTTTCGCACTGAATTTTTATTTCTCAATCGCGGGGCACTGCCGGGTGAGGATGAGCAGTTTGAAATTTACCACGCGGTGGCCAAGCGGCTGTCGCCATTGCCGGTGGTCATTCGCACCATTGATATTGGCTTGGATAAAACACCAGAAGGTGGCAAGGTGGATGCTAACCCCTTGGGCTTGCGGGCGATCCGCTATTGTTTGTCATCGCCCAAAGTTTTTTTGGTGCAGCTGCGCGCCTTATTGCGTGCCGCCGCAGTTTGCGGCAACATTAAAATTTTACTGCCCATGCTGTCGCATCCGTCCGAATTGGAGCAAACAACAGCGCTGGTTAAACACGCACGCGAACAGTTGCGGACATCGCGGCATGTCAATGCGGCGACACCGCCGATTGGGGCGATGATAGAAGTGCCGGCGTCGATTTTTGTGATGCGCGCCTTTGCCCGTCAGTTGGATTTTTTCTCCATCGGCACAAATGATTTAACCCAATATACGCTGGCGGTTGATCGCAGCGATGAGCGACTGGCGCGCTATTATGACCATCTGCATCCGGCGGTGCTGCATTTTTTGGCGATGATTGTGGATAACGCGCGCCGCACCAAAAGGCCGGTGACTCTATGCGGTGAAGTGGCGGGCGATGCGCAAATGACAAGATTGCTGCTGTCTTTGGGATTGGATAATTTTTCCATGTCGGTGTCGCAGATAGCCGCCGTACGCGATATTATCGGGCGGGTCGACTTTGCGCAGCTTGGCGCCCATCGCCGTCGCCTGCTCAGCGCACCCACCCCGGAAGCCGCATCTGCCTGCAATAAGATGCTCAATGGTTTGGTGGCATAAAAGGCGCGTTTGGGTGCGCCGCTTGTGCTATAGTTAAGAGTTGTTGCCTGAGTTAAGGTTTTTTGCATTTGGGTTATTGGACTGTATGATTATGATAAATGGACGGCGTGATTTTTTGCAGTTATTATCAGTAGCGGTAGCGGCTGGCATGTTGCCGGCAGCGCGCGCAGCGGAGACAAAGCGGATGTATGACGTGCCCAATTTTGGCAGTGCGCGCATTGTGCACACATGCGACATCCATGCTCAGCTGCTGCCGAATTATTTTCGTGAGCCAAATGTAAATTTAGGTTTTAGTGAATCGTGGGGTAAACCACCGCATTTGGTCGGTGAAGCGTTATTAAAATATTACGGCATCCCCGCGGGCAGCCCGCTGGCATATGCGGCATCTTATTTGGGATTGGAGGAGTTGGCGGCGCGCTACGGTAAAACTGGCGGCTTGGCGCATCTGGCCACTTTGGCGCGGCAGTTGCGCGAGTCTTTTGGGGCGGCAAACACGGTTCATTTGGACAGTGGCGATTTACTGCACGGCTCGGCGACGGCTTTATACACCCAAGGTGCGGATATGGTGGCAGCAGCCAATATACTCGGCATAGATGCGTTGACCGGGCATTGGGAATTTACCTACCCGGAAGATGTTTTGCGGATGCGGCTGGAAGAATTTGATGGTGATTTTTTAGCGCAAAACATTTTTGTTAAGGAGGATTCTCTGTTTGAGGGAGCAGCGGCATTTGACGAGGACCGCGGCCATGCTTTTCAGCCGTGGCAGATGCGCGAATTGGGCGGGCGGCGTCTTGCGGTCATTGGGCAGGCTTTCCCCTATACGCCCATTGCTAATCCGCAGCGTTTTATTCCGCACTGGACCTTTGGGGCGCGGCGTGAAGAATTGCAGGAACTGGTTGATTATATTCGCGATCATGAGAAGCCGGATGCGGTGATTTTACTGTCGCACAACGGTACGGACTTGGACCAGCAAATGGCCGCCGATGTGCGCGGTATCAATTTTATTTTGGGCGGCCATACGCATGATGTTTTGCCTCGTCCCATTATGGTCGGTCAGACGGCGGTTATTAACAGCGGTTGCAGCGGCAAGTTTTTGGGCTGCTTAGACATTGCTTTTAACAGCGGTGGCGTAGCCGATTTTCGCTATCATTTACTGCCGATATTTGCCAATTTTTTGTCGGCGGATGAAAGGATGAATGCGCATATTAAACAAAGTCGCGCCCCTTATCAAGAAGCCCTGAGCGAAGTGCTGACCACCACCGATGAAACACTTTATCGGCGAGGTAATTTTAACGGCTCAATGGATCAAGTGATTGTTGATGCTTTGCGGTCGCATTATGATGCGCAAATTGCTTTGTCGCCGGGTTTTCGCTGGGGGACCAGCGTGTTGAAAGGCGATGTTGTGACGGTGGAAGATGTGATGAATGCAACAGCGATAACTTATCCGGAGACCTATCTGCGCCAAATGCGGGGTGAGGAAATTAAGGCGATATTGGAAGGTGTGGCGGATAATTTTCTTCATGCCAACCCATATTATCGGCAAGGTGGCGATATGGTGCGCACTGGCGGGATTGATTACACACTCAATTTGGCGGGAGAGCCTAACCGCCGAATTACGGATATGCGCTTGGATGCGGGCGAAAAAATAGAGGCGGATAAATTGTACACGGTGGCTGGCTGGTCAACCGTGAATCCATCCGAGGGGGTGCCAGTATGGGATATTGTGATGACGTATTTGCGGGCACAAAAAACATTAAAGATCAAGAAAATGAATTTGCCGACTTTGCAGGGTGTGGCAAATAATCCAGGCTTGGCCGACTATTCGTAGATACTGATAACAATGCAGAAAAAAATATTTTGATTAATTATTATAATTTTTCCATAGTTTTTAGTATATCATTAGAGCAACAAAGAAATATTATGCCAATATTGAGGCCAGGTCACCGTGGGTTTGTATCCAAATCATCATGTTTTTTAGCGTGCTTATTTGGTATTATCTTTTTCTCAGCCATTTCGGGAGCGGATGCTGGCTTTTCCGCCGCTGAGGGCCCGGTCAATGGGCTGGGGACCGAGAGCTTGCTGACATCCAAGGTTTGCGCTAACCATGATTGTTATTATGAGTTAGCAGTTGATTCATCACAGCCCATTGCCCCGGTGTTGCGTTTGGCGTTGCTAAGCGAAGAGACGGCAATTATCGACACCTGGCTACCGCAACAAGAGCAGCCGCTATTTGATGGGGTGGGCAATCTGAATGAGGGGGAATTTATCCCGAGTCAAGGAGATGAAGATAGGTATTGGCAGTCAATATATATGCTGGCTCAAGCAGGCACGGGTCCGGCTTTGGCGGTGCCGCAAGTGATTCGGACACCAAGTCGGGTGGTGCAGCCTCAGAATCATGAAGGGGGAGCGGGGCATATATTGGCGACCTTTCAAGTGAGGAATATTCAAGTGCGAGCAAAATGGGATGTAGAAAATGATGGTGATAATTTCATGGTAAGCGCGTTGGCTGGGGATAGCCGGCAGGGAGTTTTGCGGGTGAAAGATGGTGAAGTTTTGGATGCTGGGAATTATGTAGTGACAGTGATGGCGATAGATGAGTTTAGTTATTTGAATGGAGCATATGAGAATTTGACAGCGATGGCGGAGTTGACGATTGTGGCGGTGGCGGAATCGGGAGCGGATGGTTTGTCTTTTGCGGATGATAAGCCGGTGGTGAATGTGACGGTGGGGGTGGAAGCGGACGGGGTGATATATACGGCCAAGGCACAGCAAGATGACAATGCGGTGTATAGCCAAATAGGTTCTCATTCGTCCTTTACGGTGAATGTGTCGAATGCTGTGGTGGGTGCCGTGGTGAGTATGAAAGCAGCGTTGTCGGAAGAGTCGACGGTGACGCTGACGATAGTAGCGTCAAGCGGGGAAGTGGGCGAGGAAGAGCGGGCGACATTGACTTTGGAAGTGCGGGCATATGATGAGTTGTCGGCAAGTTTAGCGGCGGGCTTTGTGGGTCAGACATATGTGG
>JBPCWX010000005.1:0-5941 GCA_051009095.1 Gammaproteobacteria bacterium
ATAAATGCAACAATTCCTAAAGATGAAGCCCCTGAATCGCTTACATTAGAGCGCGGGCTGGAGCTTATTGTCGCCCGACAAAAACGTGGCGGAACCAGTGGTGGCCGAAAAAAACCGCGCAAAAAGACCAGTAACAAAAAGACCAGTAGCAAAAAATAGGGCAAATTGCGCGCCCGCGCTCAAGCAGCAAAGCGGTAGCGCAAACATAAGGAGCATTTGGTGACACTACCAACCCGCCAACAAATTCTTGATTTTATTGCCGATACACCGGGCAAAGTGGGCAAACGAGAAATTGCCCGCGCTTTTCAGATAAATGGTGCATCGCGGATTGAATTGAAACAATTATTGCGCGAAATGAGTGCCGAAGGGCTGATTGATGGGGCGCGTAAATCTGGTTTGCATCAGGCCGATGAATTGCCCAAAGTGGGCATGATAAAAGTAACAGGGCGCGATGATGAGGGCAATTTGCTGGCGCGGGCTTTTATGCGTGGCGCAATGCTAGATGGTGACGATGACCCGCTCATTACCATTGATGAACGCCCCTCGCGCAATAAAAAGTTTAGGCGAAGCATTACATTAGCATTAGGCGATAAGGCTTTGGTGAGATTGCGTAAATTGCGCGATAAGGAATATATTGCCAGCCCTATTCGTAAAATTGAAGAAGCGGGTGGCCAGATAATTGGCTTGGTGCGCCAGCGCAATGATGGCGCGTGGCTGATACCAGTTAATCGCCGTGAGCGATATGATTATCGGCTGGAAGATGGCGGCGGGGTGGCTGATGGTGATATTGTGGTGGCGGAAAAAACCACCGCTTCGCGTAACGAAAAATATGGGAGCAAACAGGCTAAATTTGTCAAAAATTTAGGCAGTTCAGAATCCTCCCATGTTTTTTCGCTGGTATCCTTAGCCGAGCAAGCAATTTTGGATGAATTTTCGCCCGAAACATTGGCCGAAGCACAACAGGCACAACCCGCCAATTTGCCGCCGCATGACATTATATCAAAATTGCCCTTTATCACCATAGACCCCGCCGATGCGCGTGACCATGATGATGCTGTTTTTGCACAGGCTGATGATGATAAGGGCGGTTATACATTATGGGTGGCCATTGCTGATGTGGCGCATTATGTGCAAGCGGGTAGCGCGTTGGATAAAACAGCCCGCCAGCGCGGTAATTCGGTTTATATGCCTGACCGTGTTGTGCCAATGTTGCCTGAAGAATTGTCAAATAATCTGTGTTCGCTGAAAGCGGGCGCGTGGCGGCCAGCTATGGTGGTGCAAATGCACGTGCAAAATGATGGCCGCATTGGGCAGTATCAATTTTATCGTGCGCCGATAAAAATAGCCGCCAAGTTAAATTATACCCAAGCACAGGCGGCTTTTGATGGCCAATGTGCGGCTGATTTTGAGGCGATAAACCAATCTGTTTTGCAACCCCTTTGGCAAACCTATCAGTTGATGGCCACAGCGCGAGAGCAACGCGCACCCTTGAACATTGATAAGCAGGAATATCGCATTGAATTAAATGAGGCGGGCAAAATTATACGCATCCACACCCCACCGCGTCTGGAAGCGCATCGCCTGATTGAAGAATTTATGGTGGCGGCCAATATATGCGCCGCCAAAATTTTGCAAAAGCATAAGCATAAATTGATTTATCGGGTGCATGACACGCCTGACAATGAGCGCGTGCGTATGCTGGCTGAATTTTTGCGCCCGATGAAAATAAAATTGGCATTAGGCCAGCTTGTTTTGCCGCAAATTTTTAATAATTTGATGACACAAGCCAAACAGGGTGTGCATTATCCATCGGTTTGCGAAGCTGTGTTGCGCACCCAAGCGCAAGCCATTTATAGCCCCGAAAATATCGGCCATTTCGGGCTTAATTTGGGGCATTATGCGCATTTTACCTCGCCTATACGCCGCTATGCTGATTTGATTGTGCATCGGGCACTCATTAGCGCGCTCAAACTTGGCACAGATGGACAAAGTGAAAGCGAGGGGGCGCAACTATCCGCCATTGCAGAGCATATTTCTAGCACCGAGCGTCGCGCTATGCTGGCTGAACGCGGCGCAGCCGACCGCTATCTGGCGGCCTATATGGCCAGCCAGATTGGTGAAAATTTTAGCGGCCATATTGCGGGTATGTCGCGGGCGGGGTTGTTTGTTAAATTAGATGAAAGCGGCGCAGATGGGCTGGTGCCAATTTCTACCTTAGGTGCGGAGCGGTTTTTTGTGACCCCTGACAAGGGACAACTTGTCGGTAGCACAAGTGGTTTGACTTTCCGCATTGGCCAACAAGTGGCCGTAACCTTAAAAGAAGCCATGCCGTTGCAAGGCGGCTTGTTGCTGGCCTTAGACAAGGGCGGCACTTATGAACCGATTAAAAGAAGAGGCCTGCATAGGGGCCGTAGCAATAGGCGGGCGCGAAGATGAGCATTGATAAACCGAAATTTTCAACAAACCGCACACCCGCAAGCCAGCCCGGTGAATATGCCGATGCAGGTGCAAAAGCCGTGCGCCCGCGTGATGCGGCCACTTTGATTATTGTGCGCCAAAACAAAGATGGCCAAAACAAAGATGGCCAAAACAAAGATGGGCCGCCCAAAATTTTAATGGGCAAACGTGCGGCAACGCATAAATTTATGCCGAATAAATTTGTGTTCCCGGGCGGACGGCTAGATGTTAGCGACCAGCGGTTGCGCTTGCCCGCAAATGTGTCTTTGGCTGAACCTGTGCTACAAAGATTGCGCCGTGAAACCGCCAAAAGCGTAACCGATAAAAAATTGCAAGGGCTGGCTCTTGCCGCCATTCGCGAAACTTTTGAAGAAACGGGGTTGGTTATTGGCCGACTGGCAAAAGATGGTGAAATACCGCGCACCAGCCATAGGGATTGGCGCGATTATTTCAAACATGGCGTGATACCGCCGCTTGATGATATTGATTTTGTCGCCCGGGCTATCACGCCCACCTATCGCACACGGCGTTTTGATACGCGGTTTTTCATGGTGCATGATGATTATATTCACACCGACCCCGACAATACCAAAAACGCTTCAGGCGAGTTGTTAGATTTGCACTGGTTAACTTTTGACGAAACGCATCACCTAGATTTGCCAGTTATCACAAGTGAGATTATCAACATTATCCGCACACGGCTAAAACAACAACGCCACCAGCAAAAACATGCACCCGCACCCTTCATCCGTTTCGTGCGCGGAAAATCAATCATGCAACAACTCTAGCGTCCAACCGCGTTAAGCGGTTGGAAACTTAACACATGGAATTGGAAGTGCTAGGACAACTATAGAAGCACCTTGCCATTTCGGGGAATCCCCCTTATATTATAAGGAATGGCAGGTCTTAAGAGGGTTTAAGTTCCACTTGAGGTCATTTGGTTATGGGAGTGTTGATATGACAAAGGATAAGAAAAAATGGTGGGAAGTAGAATACACATCATACGTGTATCCAGTCTCTATTGTTACGTATGAAGCACCTCCACCTATTGTATATACTTTTGAAAGTGATTCTGATGAACAGAGTTTTGAGATAGTAGAAGAGCAAACAACAATCACCCAAATAGATGTTGTGAATACTGACCCTATTATCATAGAACCATTAAAAACATATACATTTGAAAGCGTCTCCATTGCTACGGAGACAGAGGTATCCATTGAAGAACCAGAAACAACCGTAACCTTTGAAAGCGAACCTGTCGTTACTATTGTGGAAAGCACAGAACACAGTTTTGTAATTACAGGTAGTTCGTCTTCGGTTTGGATACCACAACATCATGAATCGTCTGATAGAGGTGCGCAAAGCGAACCAGTCCTTGAACCTGTTACGATAAAACACACTGTCGCCCTTGATATTAGACAGTTCACCAACACAAAAACCTACTTTTATGAGCCTATAGAATGGGTATGGAGTGAAGAGGCTATAGAAAACTGGCCGGGTTTTGGATTGGATAGGGAAGAAAGAGCTTGGAGTGCGAAATACTCCTCAGATGAAATCGTATTACAGAGTGATTTAGGTTTGTTATTTACTTTTGAAACCCCAACAGAACATGTAACGCTTTCTAATACCGATGATTATGTTCTGAAAGATAGCAACGATGATGATGGGGACGGTGTATGGACACACGAATTACACTTTAACGATAACCACTACTCTTCCTATGGTAACAATTATCCCACAAGACTTGAAGTTGGGTCTTGGGACCTACCCAATGATATGTCGGAAGGAACATCAATCTCTTATACCTTTGGTGGCGTAGTCACAAATGAGTTCATCAGCTTTCATGTTCGGCTCGTTAAAAATATAGGTAACATCATTCTTACTGGTGGTCCTGACGCCGATACTATTAGGGGTCTAACAGGGCGTCAGGAGATATTCGGTTTGGGTGGGGACGATACGCTTTATGGCGGCGGCGGGAGCGACAATCTTTACGGCGGCGCAGGCAATGACACGCTCAACGGAGGCACTGGGGCAGACTGGCTCTTCGGTGGCCCAGGAGATGACATATTAGATGGTGGGACATTCCGAGCAAATGGGAGGGTAAGAGATACGGCTGTGTTTGACTTTCGTTCTTCTACAGATGACTTAACCCTAGACTTGTCGGATAAAACACGTTGGAACTTGGACGGCACAGAGGCAGAAGCAGGTAGCTCTGACTACTGGTATCGTTTTACAGCTACCGACGGCACTACCACTGAAACAGACTACTACAGGGGCATAGAGAATTTTGAAGTCTACGCTGGTTCTGGAGACGATATTATTACATCGTTAGGAAGCCGCAATTATATCTACGGGGGTGAAGGTAATGACACACTTACTGCTTTCAGCGGAAGCTCCGAACTTTATGGTGGCGCAGGAGACGATACCTTAGTTTTTGGTGAGCGAAGTAATCCAGACGTGGGCTCTTTCCTTACACTCATAGGCGGTGCGGGCAACGACACCTTTGACCTAAGGAACTTTGACTACACTCAAACTTGGATAACTCTTAACTTCGGAAACGGTGTAACAAAAACTAGGTTAGACCATACTCACACTGATATTTCTATCACTGACCTTGAACCCGGAGAGAAAATACTTCTTGCCCCAAACATGATAGAAGGCGTTAAAGCTTTGTTCAGGGAAGGCACCGACTACCTCTTTAATCGAGAGGAAAGGTTTGAAGCAACCAGCGAGACCGCAACTTATCGTGGTGTGCATTACTACAACGAAGAAGGTAATGAGCTTTATACCGTAGAAAATAAGTGGTATGGACCTTCTTCTCCTGCTGGAGAATATACTTACCAAGTCTATGGTCCACATGACGAGTATTGGTTTCAGGTTAGCTCAGTTGAAGAGTTGACCCATGAATACTTTGATGTCCTGTAAATGATGCTGGATTAACTTTAAATTGGGATGATTACTCTGTTGATAGTGGTGAATTGGTAATATTATCAGACATTGCTTAAACAAGCCGCGCAGGGGAAAAGAACGCGCCCAACCGCGTTAAGCGGTTGGCGGCACGTCCCAAGCGGCTGCGTATCCGTGCGTAGCACGGATTGGCGCATAGCTCGCTTGGGAGAAAGAAGAATAGCCATCTGCCAGAGGCGGAAAGCGCACTAAGCCGCCAAAGGCGGCAAGTGCTTATACTGCGGAGCACGGATTGGCGCGGTAAAAGCACTTGTTGCGCGAAGCGCGACTTAGTGCGCCTTCCGCGCTTTGGGCAATAGCTCGCTTGGGAGAAAGAACAACAGGAAGCTAAAACCAAAAACAGGGCGCGCAAGGGAAAAGAAAGAATCTTGACATTTTTTACCAATTCTCTATTTTCCCCTCACACAGATTCAATGAGAGAATAGGTTATGGCCAAAGCAACAACAGTTAAAATCAAGCTAGAAAGCACCGAAAATACGGGGTATTTCTATGTGACGCAAAAAAATGCCCGCACCAT
>JBPCWX010000006.1:0-7092 GCA_051009095.1 Gammaproteobacteria bacterium
TGACGGTTGTTTCACGGTCAAAAGCGAGGGTGATGCGAAAATTTTCTCCGTCTGTGTCAATGGCAAAATTATCTGAGTTATCCGTCAATATAAAAGTGTATGGCAAAATGCCGCCGGTTGGCGAAAACTCCACTCCTCTTAAATTTACCGTGAGACTAATCGGGGCTTGGATGCTATCCGTTGAGCTCCCCGATAATGCCGCCGATATTTTCGCCGTTAATAATAAGGCAATGGCCTCGCTTGCTTCATCATCAGCCCATACTGTGAGCACATACACTCCCGCCGCACCAGCACCGTCAAATGACAATTCGCCACTTTGGGCGTCTACTGCAAATCCATTTGCCCCGCTGAAAGCATATGTTTTTTCCCCAAATCCTCCGGTTACTAGGAATGTGTATGTGCTTATGGTTTGGGCATAATTTTCTATCACAGTGATCGCTGCCGTTGGCGAAGCCGCATTACGAAGCGGTATTGATAACACTTCTACGATAATGGTTGCCGCTACTGATAAATCCGTGTATTGCTTGTTCAAATAGGAAAATTTATCTATGACTTCTATGCCAACAGTGTACCTACCCACCAGCGGTGCTACCCGCATGCTCAGCAGTCCTTCGCTGCTGTTTTTTTCAATAACGGTAAATTGCTTGGCTGCCGCGCCCAAAATATTCCATTCTGCGCGTACTTGAATATTGCGCACTTGCAAAGTGGTCAGCACTGGTTTTCTGTCTGTCTCTGCCTCGCCATTCTGAATTTGCACCAGCTGCGGCATCTCTAAATTTGGTGCGACATCAACGGCGGCCAAATAAGCCTTAGCACTGTCTAAATTTACAAAAGAATCAGTATTTGCCAGCGAGGGCGAAGAATGCGGCTCATTTAATTTTGCCGCAACACTGGCAATGGCCGAAAAAAGAGCGATAGCCATTGCTACTGCCAGCATTGCTTTGCATATAAATATTTTGGGGCGGTTCGCAATAGCCATGGTCAATAAAATATTTTCTCTTTGCCAAAAGCATCAATATGTTTATTATAAAAGATATAAAATTATAGTAAAAAGTATTTGTATAATGGGCGATATATTATTCAAAAAAAGAATTTATAATAGAATTTATTATATCACAAGCATTATTTTTGGCTGTTATTGCCGCGTCTTTTATTCATATATGCAGCGGCAACAGTAAACACTATGGCAGTGATGGTAATCGCTGACCATTGCAAAATTTCCGTTCCTCCCATATGTTTGCTCATTTGTTCGCGCACCCACCAATCATCTAATATCATGCGCCCGGCAATAAGCGCCAATAAACCACAACCACCGATAACTAGCCACGGCGCTTTTTCCAGCCATCGCAAAATAAGCACACTGCCGCCCACCATAATGGGAATCGACAATAAAAAGCCAAATATCACCAATCCCAGATCTCCCCGGGATGCGCCGGCAATAGCCAATATATTATCTAATCCCATGACCGTGTCGGCGACAATGATGGTGCGCATTGCCGACCAAAAAGTGTTCGCAACAGACCCGCCCTCTTCTCCGTCACCATCATTTTTGGCAAGCAGTCGCCACGCCACCCAATACAATAATAACCCTCCGACCAAAGACAAACCTGGCAGCTGTAAAATTTTTAACGCAAAAAACACCAGCATCACGCGCACCAAAATTGCTCCCGCCGTGCCTGCATACACGGCCTTTTTCCGCAAATGCGGCGGCAGTCGCCGTGCCGCCAAAGCGATAACCACCGCATTGTCGCCGGCCAGCAGCAAGTCGATAAGAACAATGGCGCTTAGCGACGCAAGCCATTCTGCTGAGACGATTTCCACTTGTTATGCCGCCGGAAATAAAACCAAATCTTTAACCGCAGCGCGTACTGAAACGCTATCTCCGGGATGAAAATTTAAATGTGATGGCCATTCTGAATACACCCGCCCACCACTTTGCAAACGCAGCGCATATAATGTTGTCGGACCGCGAAAGGCACGCGCTTCTACGCGCGCCGGCATTCCCGCTTCATCTATTTGAATATCATCGGGACGCAACAGCACTTGTACGGTATCGCCGGGAACACTGAGAAAGCCGCCAATGCAAGTGCCGTCTTCGCTGCGCAATAATCCCATTTCAGTTTGGGCGCCGCCGTCAGCAGTGAGGGCGCCGCGCAATAAAGCACCGTCTCCCACAAATTCGGCGACAAAAGCGCATTGTGGGCGGCGGTATAAATTGTAAATATCATCCCATTGACAAATGACGCCCTGATTGATAACACCGCCGACATCAGCAACTAAAAAGGCCTCGCGCTGGCTGTGTGTTACCATCAGTGCGGCCAAATGGCGGGCGGTTAGAATATCGCGTACTTGCCGTGCCAATCGCTCGCGCTGCGATTCGTCCAATCGCGAAAAAGGCTCATCCATTAATAACACATCGGGTTCGGTCGCCAAGGCGCGCGCCAATGCCGCCCGCTGCTGCTCACCGCCAGAAAGTTCGTGTGGATAGGCATCACACAAATTTTCCAATCCGCACAAAGCGCATAAATCATCAATGTCAGCACCGTTGCGGGCGGCAAAGCGAATGTTGCCGCCGACATTGAGATGAGGAAAAAGGGCAAAATCTTGAAACATCATGCCAACCCGCCGTTTTTCTGGAGGCACAAAAACACCGCCGCCACTGACGGTTTGCTGGTTAATAATGATACTGCCGGATTTAATTGGCTCTAAACCGGCAATGCAGGAAAGCACAGTGGTTTTGCCGGAGCCCGAGGGTCCCATCAGGCAGCCAATCTGCCCCTGCTCCACAGCCAAAGAAACGCCTCCCAGGCCAACGGCTTTGCCGTTATAGGCATGATCTATATTGCTAACTTCTAATAAAGGCATGGAATTATAACGGTGATGGGGTCAGCGGGAGATGCACACGGCGGGATGGCTGCTACAAATAACTTCTAACGTTAAAGCAGTTATTCTCGCGGGTCGGTGCTTTTTAGCGATTCACGCGCACCGGTGCGGTCAAACCACGCCGCCAAAGAGGGATATTTGCTTTGCCAATGATATGAATCGCCCAGGCGAAAAAGGAGGGTGTCCAATAAACAATAACACGCCACATCGCTCAGATCATCAAAATTGCGTGTTGCCGCTGTTTGCTCCAGATAAGACAGGGCTGCATCCACTTTGTCCATTAGCCAGCCACGCCAAGCCGCATGCTGCATTTCCGGGGCGATCCGCCCAGCCATAACAATCGCTAAGGCTGAATCCATGGCGCCTTCAATAATCGCTTCGCGCGTTTTCACCGCCGTGCGGGTGGCGGCATCCGCCGGCAAAAAGCGCGGAGAATCACTGAGGGCATCCAAATATTCACAAATCACCCGCGAATCCAAAATTACCGCATGGTTATCATCAATCAGCACCGGCACTTTACGCAGCGGATTAACCGAGACAATTTGCGGGTCATTGTCCCAAGGCGCAACAGCGATAAAGTCGCAGGGTAATTTCTTTTCCAGTGCCACAATCTTTGCTTTGCGGGCATATGGACTGGTCGGGGTTATCAGCAGTTTCATGGTTTCTCCTTTATTAGGCGGTGTTGATTAAATCATTATGCCCACCGCATTGGCCGCGATGGCGCAATGCGTGGTCGGTTAATGTAAGGGCTAACATGGCTTCGGCAATGGGAACTGCGCGAATACCTACGCACGGGTCGTGGCGGCCGGTGGTGGAAATGACGGTCTCTTCGCCATCCGTGTTAAGCGTACGGCGGGGAATGCGAATGCTGGAAGTTGGCTTAACCGCCAGCCGCGCCACTATGTCTTGTCCGGTGGAAATGCCGCCCAATATGCCGCCGGCGTTATTGCCGGCAAAACCAGCGGCGGTTATCTCGTCGCCATGTTCGCTACCGGCTTGGGTGGCGGCAGCAAAGCCAGCGCCAATTTCCACACCTTTAACAGCATTGATGCTCATCAACGCTTTGGCAATATCCGCATCCAAACGGTCAAACACTGGCTCCCCCCAGCCGGCGGGCATACCCAAAGCGATTACTTCTATCACTGCTCCGCATGAATCGCCATCGCGCCGCAACTGGGCAATTTTTTGTTCCATCGCCGCCGTCACTTCTGCGTTGGCGGAAAAAAAAGGGTTGTTATCAGTGTTTTCCCATGCCCCCAGCGGCGCTTGAATATCGCCCATTTGCGCCAGCCGTCCGCGTATTGAAACACCGAAAGATGCCAATACTTGTCGTGCTATCGCGCCAGCCGCAACACGGGCTGCGGTCTCCCGCGCCGACGAACGACCACCGCCGCGATGGTCACGCAAACCGTATTTTTGCCAATATGAAAAATCAGCATGGCCGGGGCGAAAAGTGTCGCGAATGGCATCATAATCACGCGATTTAGCATCTGTATTGCGTATCAATAAAGCAATGGGAGTGCCCGTGGTTTGGCCATTGATTATCCCCGATAGTATTTCGGCATCGTCAATTTCGCGCCGCTGAGTGACATGGCGAGATGAACCGGGACGGCGGCGTGCCAAATCGCGCCGCAAATCATCATCCGCCAGTGGTATTCCCGGGGGACAGCCGTCTACAACGCAACCGATAGCCGGGCCGTGGCTTTCACCAAAGGTGGAAACGCAAAATAATCTTCCAAACGTATTGCCCGACATGGTGCTAATTATAACCCGTCTATAACCCGTCCGCCCAAAAAAATTAATGGCATTTGCATATTACAAATTATCCGCGGTAAAATTTAAGTATAATAGGGTTATGGATTTTTGTGTGCGCATATTATTTTGTTTGATCTTGGCGGGAGGGCTTAGCACAGCGTTGCCGGCGCGAGCCTTGGACCTGCAATTAACCAGTGGCGATTGGCGGCCGATCAATATCTTTGTAGAGGACTTCATCGGCGAGGCAGTATTGGGCGGGCAACCGTTGTCTGGCATTATTCACAATGATTTATCGCATAGTGGGTATTTTCGCAGCTACCAACGCGACGTTAGCAGTCATGATGCCGTAGATGAAGCACGGTATGCAGAAGTGCGCAATCGTGGTGGTGAATATTTACTGACTGGCAAAATCACTGGCGATAATGGTAAACGGTTGTTTTTTTCTTTACATGACGTCCTGACGGAAGAAAAATTAGGCGCGTTCAATATCAATTTTGACAATCAAACACGTCGTCTTGCCGCTCATAAAATAAGCAACTGGGTGTTTGAGAGGATTGTGCGGCTACCCGGCAGTTTTCATACTAAGGTGGCATATATTGTGCGCGAAAAAGATGGCACCAACATTTTGCGGGTTGCGGATTATGACGGTTACAATGCGCAAACTATTCTGACCAGTGATAACAACATTATTTCACCTTCCTGGTCGCCGAATGGCAATGAATTGTTATATGTATCTTTTGAGCGGCGCAAGCCGGTGATTTATCGCCAATCTTTACTCACTGGCGAGCGGCGTGTGGTCGCAAATTTTAAGGGTAGCAACAGCGCCCCGGCGTGGTCGCCCGACAGCGCCCGCATTGCCGCCGCTCTTACCGAACATGAGGGGCTACAACAAATTTACCTCATCGGTGCTGGCGGCAAACAACGCTTGCGTTCTAACTTGGGTGGCAATGTTATTAATACCGAGCCTGATTTTTCCCCGGATGGAAAACGTATTGCCTTTACTTCGGATGAAGGCGGGCGGGCACAGATTTATGAATATAATTTTGCTAACGGCAAGGTGCGCCGCTTGACATATGGAGTGCGTGAGGCCATGTCTCCGGATTATGATTCCAGCGGCGGAAAGTTGGCTTATATTCATCGGCAGCGCGCGGGCAGTAATATTGCCGTGCTGGATATTGCTTCTGGTGATAGTGTCTTATTGACCGATATTCAACTTGCCGATTCGCCCGCTTTTTCGCCGAATGACACAATGATATTATTTAAAGATGAAAAAATCGCAAATACTTTGTTTATTGTGTCAATTAATGGTAAAGTACTCAATCGATGGCCCGTAGCCGAGTCTGGAGATATTAATAATCCAGCTTGGGGGCCAACAAAGTCTGACTGGTATTGAATTATTAGTTGGGAAAAGCAAAAAGGAACAGGGAAAGGAAATTTGATATGAAAACGCGTTTTTATACTACTGCCGTACTTTTGGTGACTTTTATGGTTGCCACTGGTTGTGCTCAAAAGCCCAGTTATTCTGGAGACATTAAAGATGAAGAGGTTGAAGTTGTGGCCTCCGGAAGTGTTTCCGACGGTACCTCTGATGACGATGCCGCCGGCACTGATTCCAGTCGTGCTCCGGATGCGGATGCAGGTTCTGGTTTAGGGACGGCTGGTGACACCCAAGATTCTGGTGACACCCAAGATTCTGGTGACACTCAAAATTCTGGTGACGCCCAAGATTCTGAATTTATGGCTCCACCCGCCGTGGATGATGATGACCGTCAGGCTGATAGCCTGCTTGATCAGCGTTTGGTGTTTTTTGATTTTGACAGCTCACTGGTGCGGAGTGAATTTTTGCCCGTACTAAGTGCGCATGCTGATTTTCTTGTCCGCAATCCAGGGCTAGGGGTTATCTTGGAGGGACATGCCGATAATCGGGGCAGTAATGAATACAATCTCGCCCTGGGACAGCGTCGTGCTAATGCCATACGCGACATCTTGCTTTCCGGTGGCGTATCATTGGGGCAAATGGAAACCCTGAGTTTTGGCGAAGAAGAGCCACGCGCCTTTGGCAATAATGAAGAAGCATGGGCCGAAAATCGCCGCGTGGAAATTCGCTACAACGACGAATAATTGTTATCTCCCGCCTTTGTCCTTGTTTTCCTCAACTATTTTTATGTGCGGTCATTGCCACTGGTTAAAATCTACTCCCATTGCCCTTTTTGCTCTTTTTGCATTGGCTTTAATGACCGCATCTGCTGAGGCGCAGTTGTTTTCCGACACCGCTGCACGTGAACAAGCAGTTAGAAACAGCAAAGATATTCAAAATCTTGTTGCTACTGTGCGCAGCATCGACAAGGACAATAAAAACCTTCAGGCGCAAAGTGAAGAACTTCGTGTGCACAATGAAAATCTTCAGGCACAGAATAAAAACATTCGCTCCCAACTCACGGCTATTTCACAAAA
>JBPCWX010000007.1:0-12814 GCA_051009095.1 Gammaproteobacteria bacterium
GCCGCCATGAATTGGCATTGCTTGGACGGGTATTATTTAACCATTTCAGGCAAGCGCTTGATGCCAATTTATTTGGACGGGTAAATTTTTTTACCGCCGCCGCATAACCGCTTTTTATGCCGTATTAATTGGTGTGGCATTGGCGTGTTATCCATGCCGCCGAATCTGTTATAATAAACGTTTGCCGACAATGGCATGGCACGATTTTGCTCATCATCACCTGGAAAACATGCAAGCCACCTTTGACATTAACGATATTCAAACAAGCCTGGCCAACAGCAAAAAATTATTGCTGGAGATTAGGGGGTTTCTTTAAAGTTGACGAAAAAAGCCAGCGTATCGTCGCCATTGACAAAATTTTGCAAAGTCCCGAATCCTGGGCGGATGCCGAGTTAACCGCCTCATTGCGGCGCGAGCGGGCGCGCTTGGCGGATGATGTGGAGGCAGTTGCCACGTTGTGCGGCAAAACTGAGGAAGCGGAAGATTTTTTGCAGCTGGCGGCGGACGAAGATGACACGGTGATGGTGCGCGAGATTGCCATGGAAGCCGAAAAATTACGCATTTTGGTGGATGATTTAAACATCCGCCGTCTATTTGACGGTGAGCATGACCGCGGAGATTGTTTTTTGACCGTGCAAGCAGGCTCCGGCGGCACCGAGGCGCAAGATTGGGCGGCAATGCTTCTGCGCATGTATTTGCGCTATGCCGATGAAAAATCTTTCCGCACAGAAATTTTAGAAGAATCGAAAGGGGATGTGGCCGGCATAAAAAGCGCCGCCATTAAATTATGCGGCGCCTTTGCATATGGCTATTTGCGCACCGAAACCGGCATCCACCGCTTGGTGCGAAAATCGCCTTTTGATGCCAACCACCGCCGCCACACTTCTTTTGCCAGTGTGTTTGTATTTCCGGTCATTGACCAGGATATTCACCTTGACATTAATCCCGCCGATTTGCGGGTGGACACCTATCGCTCATCGGGAGCGGGCGGGCAGCATGTCAATACCACAGATTCGGCGGTGCGCATCACCCACGTGCCGACCGGCATTGTGGCGCAATGTCAAAACGATCGTTCTCAGCACAAAAACCGCGCCACCGCCATGGCCATGCTGCGGGCGCGTCTGCATCAGCGTGAACTCGCCCTCAGCAATGCGGAAAAAAACAAAATGGAAGAAAGCAAGGACGATATTACCTGGGGGCGGCAGATACGCTCATATGTATTGGATCAATCGCGCATTAAAGACTTGCGCAGTGGCTACGAAAGCGGCAATACCCGCGCCGTATTGGACGGTCATCTGGACTCTTTCATTCGCGCCAGTTTGCTCGCGCAGGACGGATAAAATGACCTGTTTTTATATTTAATGCACCGATAACGATTGGCGTTGTCCCTAAAATGATTTACAATAAACTTTTATGCGTGCGGGCGGTGTCGCAGCACCGCTTGCCACAAAGGATAAAAATATGCCTACCATTACTTCATTTGTGGAGTTATTTAACAATTTTTTATATGCCGACCATTTAGTGGTTGGCTTGCTGTTTGCCATCTTTTTATTTACCATGTTGATTTTTATCAGCCTTGGCGGCACGCGTGCGCGGACCATCAATGAAATAGAAAATGCAAAAATAGCCAGCAGCAAACGCCTCGACGAGTTAGAAGTGTATTTTATGGAGCGCATCAAAACGCTGATTCAGGCCGGCGTGGAAGAAAATAAACGAACTCAGCTTCAATCTGAGAAAGTTTATACCCAATCTTTGGTCAATTCTCCAGTCCTCACTGCTATCCGTAATTTAGATGAGCGGCAGACACAGGTGGAGGAAGCATTGACCAAGGCTGCAAGCGTGGTCGAGCAAATTCATAACGCCGCCGTGGATAGCCGCAACGCCATTGGCAAAATGCAAGACAGCATAGAGAAACAGGGCGTTTATATGTATGATAAATTCGCGGCGCTGAGCGAAAAAGACGCTACTGCTGACAAGCGGGAACAATTTATGACCGCCTTGGCCAAAGAAACAAACGAAAATTTTAACGCGCTGCGGCAAGCCTTGGCCGCCGCTGCGGATAAAATTAACTCTTCGGTTGAGCAATTAAAAGCCAGCACTGAGGCACAATGGACGGCACTGCACGACAAGTTGCCGGCAGACAAGGAGACCCCATCTGTGTTGGAAATCATAAATGATTTACGCACGCAAATTGGTATGCTGCCACAGGTTGGGGCGGATCTTCGCAATCTAAGAAATGATGTCATCGAGCTGTCTCGCTCATTAGCGACTCGGGGGGACGGAAGCAGTGATGCGCAACAGCAATTATCCGATCTTCTTTCGCATATGTTGCCGGCAGAGCAGTATTCGCTCAATGAGATTTTGCCCAACGGTGCGCATGTTTCGGCGTTGGTGTGCTTTCCGGCGCCCTCGGGGGCCATTGCCATTGACGCCAGTGTATCTCTGAAAGCATACAATGATTCGCTACAAAATCATCTTTCTGCTAATGAGCGCGCCAACAAGCAGCGTGCCTTTGGCGAAGAAATTATCCGCCACGTTAATCATGTCGCCGATATGCTCATTGCCCCCCCGCACACCGGCGACAGCGCACTCTTGTTTGTGCCTTCGGAGGCGGCCTTTTCTGATATTCATGCGCACCACCGCGAAGCGGTTGATTTGGCGGTATCGCGGCGCATTTGGCTGGTATCGCCAACCACCTTGCTGGCGGTGCTGAACACCGCCCACACTCGGGCGGCGATGTTGGAAATCATGCGTGAAGCGGAAAATTTTGGCAATCGGCTGGCTGAAATCGGCGTCAATGTTGCGGCGGGCAGGGACAACGATGGAACACGGTTATTGGACAAAGCCGGCCAAACGGAGCCTCCTGCCGCAAACCCCAAAAATCAATTTATGCCATGAAGCAAAAAACGCCGACAGAGTTAGACGCCATTAGTCCGTTAGACGGGCGGTATTGGCCTAATGCCGTGCCATTGGCGGCTTATTTTAGCGAGCGCGCCCTCATTCGCCGGCGGGTCGCCATAGAAATTGCTTGGCTCAAAAAAATTGCGCCGTTATTTGATTTTTCGCACACTGCCGATTTATCCGTCTTAGCTGACATTAACTTAGACAATGACCGTGTGGCGGTGGAAGTAAAAGACATTGAAATGACGACTCGCCATGATGTTAAAGCGGTGGAGTATTGGCTATCGCGCCGTTTGGCGGAGCGTAATTTATCTTCATTGGCAACGCTGATTCATTTTGGCTGCACTTCTTGGGACATTAATAATATTGCGCAAGCGCAAATGATTCACGGCGCGTTGCATGATGTGATGTCTCCGCAGTTGGCCAAAATCATCGCGATCTTGCAGCAGCGGGCGCAAGCATATGCAGAAGTGCCAATGTTATCGCGCACCCATGGGCAGCCCGCATCACCGACAACCATGGGCAAGGAGATGGCAAATTTTGCCGCCCGCTTGTTGCCGCGGCTGCACAAATTGCAAGCATGCCAACTACCGGGCAAATTCAACGGCGCCTCTGGCAATTACAATGCGCATTTAGCGGCGCGGCCAGATCTTGATTGGCAGACTATTGCCAGGGAGTTTGTTGAATCTCAGGGGCTGACTTTTGCCACACACACCACGCAAATTGAGCCATATGACGATTTAGCCGATTTATTTAATTTATTGCGCGGCATCAACAATATTTTGCTGGATTTTTGCCGCGATATGTGGGGTTATATTGCCTTGGACTATTTTACTCAAGAGGCTGTGGCGGGGGAGGTTGGCTCTTCCACCATGCCTCATAAGATTAACCCCATTGACTTTGAAAATGCCGAAGGCAATATCGGCGTGGCCAATGCGCTTTTTGCGTATTTTGCCGACAAATTACCGGTATCACGCTGGCAGCGGGACCTTAGCGATTCCACTGTGCTGCGAAATATCGGCACTGCTTTTGGCAACACTTTATTGGCATGGTGCGCGGTGGAGCGGGGCTTGACACGGGTATCATTGAATAAAAACAAGTTAGCGGAGGATTTAGCGCAAAATTGGCAGGTGCTAAGCGAAGCCGTGCAAACGGTGATTCGCGCCGAAAATGCCGGCAGCGAGGGATATGAGCAATTAAAAGATTTTTCACGTGGGGTGGCAGTGGACCGCGATGGTTTGCGCAGTTTTATCACTGCGCTTAATATCAGTGATGCCGGCAAAAAACGCTTGCTGGCTTTGACACCGCATTCATATTGCGGCGCCGCCACCATGCTGGCACGACAACTGGGTAAAGAATAACGCCGCGACAGGGGGGGGTTATCATAACCGCAAGAATCGGATTGCGCCAATACCTGCCGCCATTTTACAATATCATTTTTTTATCAACGGAGAGAATATGAAAGCAATTAATGCGGCTATGGGAGCAACAGAATGGATGCAATTAATTGTTTTGTCCATTTTGTGGGGCGGTTCTTTTTTCTTTGTTGAAATAGCGGTGGCTTCTTTGCCGCCGCTAACGATTGTCGTTTTGCGGGTGGGTTTGGCGGCGCTGGCACTGCACATTATCGCGTATCTTGCTGGTTTGGGCATTGCCCGGGGCTGGCGTATTTGGGGGGCATTTTTGGGCATGGGCATTCTCAACAATGTTGTGCCGTTTAGTCTGATTGTCTGGGGGCAGCAATATATTGGCGGGGGATTGGCATCAATTCTCAATGCCACTACGCCATTTTTTGTTGTTTTGGTGGCACACTTTCTAACCCATGATGAAAAAATGCGCGGCGGCAAATTGGTTGGCGTTATTGTTGGTTTTAGCGGTGTTGCTCTCATGCTCGGCACCGGTGCCATGACTGGCGTAGATGCGAGTTTTTTTGCTTTACTGGCAGTCTTGGGTGCGGCGACGTCATATGCTTTTGCCGGCGTATTTGGCCGCTATTTTCGGCGGTTGGGCGTTCCTCCGTTCACCGCCGCAACAGGGCAAGTAACGATGTCCACCGTGCTATTATTGCCGTTGGCGCTGATATTTGAGCGTCCGTGGGAATTGCCTTTGCCCAATGTGGAAGTATGGGCGGCGATTTTGGCTTTAGCATTTCTGTCTACGGCATTGGCATATATTTTATATTTTCGCTTGCTGGAGTCGGCAGGAGCCACCAATGTATTGCTGGTCACTTTTCTTGTTCCGGTCAGCGCCATTACGCTGGGGGCGATTTTTCTGGACGAGCGTTTGCAACCGCAACATTTGGGCGGCATGGCGCTTATCGCTTTTGGCTTAGCGATGATTGACGGCCGTTTATTCCAAATGATTCGCCGCCGTATTTTCTGATAATTAACAATATAGACATGTTATAATATTTACCTTGATATTTCTTAACTGGCGGTGTTATATGAAAACAGTAAATTCGTTTGTTTATTTATTTATTTTAGCCGCAATTGGGTTTTCGAATAACGAACCTGCCTTATCGCATTCTGGGGGATTAAATGCACAAGGTTGCCATGCTGGTTCGCGCCCTTATCATTGCCATAGGTCATCATATAGGCCAACTCCACTCCCCTCGATTTCAAACTCTTTAGTTAAAAATCGCGGCACTATACCTGCACGAGGTTCCGCCGAAGAGCAACGCATTATGAGCACATGGCGTAGTAAGTGTAATTGTCCGTATAATCTTAAAAGCAATGGCCATCGTTGCGGTGGCTCATCTGCTTGGTCTAAACCTGGGGGAGCTGAACCACTTTGCTATGTGGAAGAATTAGTAGGAAATAAACCATCTATGGTAAACAAACAGGAGGCGAAAGCAAATAGCATATTCGTTGATAGAAATGAAGAATTTTATTCATCATCATGGTGCGCTGCGGAAAGCGGTACTACTATTACTCTTGCTGATGGGACAAAACCTGATTGCCTTATAGAAAATCATGTGGTAGAGTTTGATTGGGGCAAAAATATGAAGCCTTATGAATGTGTTGATCAAGCCCTACATTACGCTCAAGTGACCGGTAAAAAGCCGATGTGTATTCTTATCCAAGGCGAAACAATAGATGACCATTCATTTAGTAAGGCAGTATCCAAAGCAAAAAATCCTTACGTTGAGTTGAAATGTATGAATGCTGAAGTAGAAATAATCACTTGCCCCGAATTTGCGCATTAATTTAAATTTTCCGATGAGCAAAAGAATCGCGGCGAAAACTGTATAAAGCGGCAGGGTCAACGGCGATGTCCACCACGGCGGGTTTACCGCAAACCAATGCCGCCGCCACTGTCTCTGCAATGTCTGCCACGCGGCTAACGCTAAAACCTGCGGCACCGTATAATTTTGCCACTTTATCAAAAGGCGGATTATGAATATCCGCTCCGATATAGCGACCGCCAAAAAAATCACGCTGATAGGCTTTTTCCGCGCCCCAGCATTGATTGTTTAGAACCAAAGTGACCGTATTAATTCCATATAAAACCGCCGTGCTGAGCTCCGACAGAGTCATGCCAAAACCGCCGTCACCCATCAGGCTAACCACCGCCCGTTTAGGCTGCGCCAGCTTTACTCCCAAACCGCAAGCAAAAGAAAATCCCACCAAACCAAAATCCAAGGGGGTGAATAGACACGGCGGCCGCCAATAATTGAGGGCGTCCGTGGCTTGCAAACACAAGGTGCCAGCGTCCATGGTAATGGAAGTATGCTTAGGCAGCACCCGGCGCAATTCTTTAAACAACGCCGATGGACGAAGCGGATGCGCATCGCTTTCCGCTTGCTGCTCCCGCTCCCGCAGATAAGCGGCGCGCGCTTGCCGGCAATGCGCCGCCCATTTTATCGCCTCGACGCGGCCTTGTAAATTGACACAGCGCGCTTGTAATTGCTGCGCCGCTTGGGTCGCATCACACCAAATGCCAAGCGCCACGGGAAAATAACGCCCAATGGCAGTCGCTTCCAATTCCACTTGAATAATTTTGGCAGCCGCATTAATATGGTCAAATGAATAAAAAGTGGAATTAAATCCCAGCCGTGTTCCCAATGCCAAAATGACATCCGCCTCTTTTGCCAGACGGGAAGCAACCGCATTGCCCCGTGGTCCCATTTGTCCCATGCTAAGCCGATGCCCAAAAGGTGCGGCATCGCCATGGCCGGGAGCGGCAACCACCGGAGCATGTAATGTTTCCGCCAACGCCAATGCCGCCTTAGCGCCTCCGCTGTTTTTGATGCCGCCGCCGACAATAATGAGCGGTCGCACTGCTTGGCGTAATAATTCGGCGGCGGCGGTAATATCTTCTTCGGCAGCAGCCGGCGAACGGTGAAGGCGATATTGCGATGGTTTAGGAGCGGCGGCAAATTCGGCGGAAGCCGCCAAAATATCGCGTGGTATATTAATATGAGCAGGGCCTCGGCGCGGCGTCAGGGCGGTGCGAAAAGCCTCACGAAATATTTCTGGAATGCGCGCCGTTTGTGTCACCGTAAAAGTTTTTTTGGTGATCGGTAAAAACAGCGATTGTTGATCCACTTCCTGAAAAGCATCCCGATAAACATGCTCTGATGACAGGGCACCGGCAATGGACACCACCGGCGAAAATGCCGCCGCCGCCTGCGCCAAGCCGGTGACCAAATTGGTTGCGCCGGGCCCATTTTGCCCCGCTAAAAAAACGCCGGCGCGCCCCGAGGCACGGGCATAACCGTCCGCCATATGGACACCGGTGCGTTCATCACGGACGCCGATAAAGCGAATATCCGAGGCGTCATACAGGGCATCAAATATTTCCATGCCCGCCGAACCAATCAGCCCAAACAAGTGGCGCACATTTTCCGTCTGCAAGGCGGATATGGCCGCTTGTCCTCCGGTCAATTTTTTCATATGGCCGCCTTTTGCAAAGCAATGGTCGTATCCAAAAAATGCAGCAGCGGCGCAATGAATGCCGATGGCTCTTCAACCAATCCCATATGCTGCAAGCGCGGCACAATAACCGTTTGCGCGCCATCTATTTCATGGGCAATCGCAAATGCCATAGACGGCAAACTGCCTCGATCATTTTCGCTGGTAATCACCAAAGCGGGCAATGACAAAGGTGGCTGCGGGCGAATTAATTCCAAAACCCCAGTAGCCAAAACTTGCCGACATTGCGCATAAACAGCCGCGTCATTGTCTAATAACTGCTGGCGCATCTGCTGCATATAGTAGGGATGAGCGATGCGAAAATCGGGCGTAAACCATCTTTCCATAGTCTCGCCCACTGTATCTGCGCTGCTTTGGGCGGTCTGAGCGGCGCGTTCTTCCGCCAGTTTTTGCGCCGCTACGCTGCGCTGGTGCGGTGAATTAAAAATCGCCAAGGCCGAAACACGATGCGGGTAATCCATCGCCAAGCGGCGATTGATCATGCCGCCCAAGGAAAAACCGACAAGGGCGCATTTCTTGATACCAATTTCATCTAATAAGTCAAGCAGTTGCTGAGAAAACAGAGTCAGCGAGAGCGGCGCCGACGGTGGCGGACTATCGCCGTGACCCCATAAATCATATGTTAATACCCGATAGTGATTTGCCAGCGCAGCAGCATGCACCCGCCACAAATTTCTATCTAATCCTATGCCATGAATCAACACCACCACTGGCGCCTCAGCAGGACCATTTAATTCAAATGCTGTTTTACTTTTCATGCTGTTCCTTACCATATGGGCAAAATTCACTCGCGCATAACTGCTACATTATAACGGCAAAAGCCTTCTCTTCAGGCTGCGTCAATCACCATGGCATCGGACCGTCCAATTACTTATATGATAAAGGCGAATAATTTTTTGTGAGACCGCGAGAGTAAGTGCCGCACCACCGCACGTCACTCTCAAAGGCGGAGAGGTAAAAAATTAAAAATCCAGCGCAATATCTGCGGGAATGGAAAAATTTAATCCCACATCAGACCCTATTTCCTCATCAACGTCGCTAAAAGTTGTATGCCCTATTAAATTTCCTGCGCTATCAAATAAACCGCCACCTGATGAGCCGCCAGCAATATCCACATCGGATTGAATAGAGCGATAATGATAATTATCATCCGGATTCGGAAACTTTACCTTTTCTCTTAGTTGCGAAATAATTCCTGTTGAAAATGACAAATCGTGTCCTTGCGGAGCACCCAACGCATACACTCTTTCGCCATTTTTTAATGTGTCATAGCGCCGAATAATTGCCGGCTCGCCCCATAAGTCTTCAACATCCAAAAGACAAAAATCTCTATCCTTATAAGCATTGCTTTTTTTATCACTTCGCGGAGATGCTTCATAATCAATGTATTTTTGTCCTCTGCTGTCAACATATTTACGCACCCTAATATATCCCGCATCCTCTATAACATGACAGTTTGTCGCTACAATATTGGGCTGAATTATCACACCACTACCGCAGATTCCAGCATCAACAATTTCAACACAAACAACCGACCGCCAAATACGTTCGTAGACTTTTTCCGCTGATAATGACTCAATGCTTGTGCTGGCAACAGCGATACGCCTGCTAATGTTTTCCGCTTCATAATCTGTTTCTTCTTGAAGTTCCTTAGCAAAGTCTTCCTGTAAGAATTTAATCTCAGATGGTGCTAATAAATCACTCCAGCGAATTGTGTGTAAATCTTGCTCCGCTTCTTTGCTACCCCGCAAAGCACTCCACTGAAAAGCCCGATATGCTCCAAACAGGTTTCCCTCAACTCCTTCCCCATTTAAGTACATATTCCCCAAATCGCGCCAAGCATTTTCATTATTGCTTTCTTGATACCATTTAGCGGCTTCTTTTTTGTCTTCATTGACAAACCATCCTGTGTAATACATTCTGCCCAAGGCATACTGTGCATCTGAATGCCCTTGTTCCGCCGCCTTACGATACCATTCCACCGCCTTGCGATACCGCTCCACCGCCTTATTATCATCGCCGGATTCTACTCCTTCGCCAAAATAATATGCCCGACCAAGAGCATATTGTCCATCTGCCAAGCCTTGCTCCGCCGCTTTGTCATACCAAACAACGGAGTTTTTAGCGTCCTGCTCAATACTAATGCCATAATAATAAGCGTCGCCAAGTGCCTTTTCTGCCCATGCGTGACCAATCTCCGCCTGCTTTTGGATATGTAAAAAATAACCGCTTTTACCGTCCGCCGCCAAAGCAGGAAATACGAAAATCGCTACCGTACAAATAACAACTAAAGTTTTTAAGTTTTTCATGGATTTTCTCCTTGTTGACTAGCCAAAATCCGGCAAGTGCCGGGCGATACTAGGTACCAACATAGGCAAGTTGATATTGCCGCATATTTCCTCGCGGTGTTATATTCAGCGGCACCCCCGGCGGGGGCGTGCCTATGTAGAACCTAGTGATTAAATTATACCGCAGATTTGATGGTATTATTCGCTTTTTTATATAACCAAGATATAAATTTTTACCCATGCTGTTATTGTTCACAACATTGCCGCTTACGTTGCCATGAAAGTCGCCATTATCGGTGGCGGCGTTATCGGCGGCGGTTGGGCGGCACGCCTGCGGCACAACGGCATCCCCGTTTTTGTCGCCGACCCAGACCCGCAAGCGCCGCAAAAAATGGACACCGTGCTGGCCCATGCCGCTCATGCGATGGCGGCATTGACCGCCGCGCCGGTGCCGCCCTTGGCGACGGTGGAATTTGTTCCTCTTGCAACTGCTGTTGTCGATGCTGATTGGATTATAGAATCCGTCCCGGAACGGTTGGATTTGAAACAGCAATTATTTGCCGAAATTGAAAAAATCGCGCCGCCCGGCGCGGTTATCACTTCTTCCACATCGGGGTTGCGCCCTAGTGTATTACAGGCGCAAATGCAGCACCCACAGCGCTTGCTGGTGGCGCATCCTTTTAATCCGGTGTATTTGTTGCCGCTGGTGGAATTGGTCGGCGGGGCGCAAACCAACGCCACCATCATCGCCCGCGCTGCGGATTTTTACGAATCGCTGGGCATGCACGCCTTGCTCATCAAAAAAGAAGAAGACGCGTTTATCGCCGATCGCCTGTTGGAAGCAGTATGGCGCGAAAGCCTGTGGCTGGTCAAAGACGGCGTGGCGACAACAGCGGAAATTGATGACGCCATTCGCTTTGGCTTTGGCCTGCGGTGGGCGCAAATGGGTTTGTTTGAAACCTATCGCACCGCTGGCGGAGACGGCGGTATGCGGCACTTTTTGCGACAATTTGGCCCCTGTCTCAAATGGCCATGGACTAAGTTAATGGACACGCCGGAATTGGACGAATCTCTGATTGAAAAAATCGCCGCGCAATCGGATGCGCAATCGGGCGGCTACAGCATCGGGGAATTGGAACGCTTTCGCGATGATAACCTGATCGCTATTTTGCATGGTTTGCGGGCGAATCATTGGGGCGCCGGCAAAACCCTCGCCAAGTGGGAGGCAAAATTATGGCAGACAAAATCAAACAGCGCGCCGGCGGCAAAACCGTTGCAGATGTTTGTGCGGCACGCCCCCAAGCATTGGATGGATTACAATGGCCATATGAATGAAAGCCGCTATTTGGAATGCTTCAGCGATGCCACTGATGCTTTTATGCGACAAATTGGCGCGGATGAACAATATGTTGCTGATGGTTTTTCATATTTTACGGTAGAAACACATATCCGCCATTTGCAGGAGGTTTGCGTGGGTGATAAGATTATTGCAGAAACGCAAGTCTTGCCGTCAACAGGAAAAAAACTGCGTCTTTTTCATTGGCTCAAGAACAGCAGCGGTGAAATTTATGCCACCGGCGAACATTTGCTTATTCATGTCAATCTGCAAACCCGCCGCGCTTGTGAGCCACTCCCTGCAGTTGCCAACACCGCCGCCAACTTTGCCGCTGCGCATTCATCCCTGCCCAAACCAGAGGGCGCCTTAGCCTGACTGGCACCCGCCCAATTTTGCGCGAATCTAATAAGATTTCTCATAACCGCCCGCATCGCGATTTACCGTGCGCACCTCAATTAATGAATTAATGATTAACCAAGGCATAAATTTGTTGTCTCAATGCGCGCCCGCTTATTTTATAATCCCACCGATGACCAACGTAAACATAGCGGATTTCGGTTTTGCCGAGGTGCGGACGGATAAGAAAACCGCCATGGTGGGCGGCATTTTTTCGCAAGTGGCGCCCTATTACGACCAAATGAACGACATCATGTCTGGTGGTTTTCACCGTTGCTGGAAAAGTGCCGCTGTTGCTTTTGCCGCAATCCGTCCGGGCATGACCATTTTAGATTTGGCCTGTGGTAGCGGCGATCTTGCGACCCGCTTGCTGCCTTATATGACGCCCAACGGACATGTCATTCTCGCTGATATTAACCCGGCGATGCTGGCTTTGGCACGCCGCCGTTTGCAAAATTACCGCGCCGCCCAATTTACACAATGCAACGGCGAAAGTCTGCCTTTTGCCGGCGGCAGTTTTGACCGTATATTTATTGCCTTTGGGCTGCGCAACATCACTTATCGGCAGCAAGCTTTGGCAGAAATGCACCGCGTATTGCGCCCCGGTGGACAGTGCATTATTGTTGAGTTTTCTCCGCCTCAAGGCGTCTTGACCGCATTGCGGCGGCGTTTATTGCTTGCCGCATTGCCGCGTTTGGGGCAGTGGTGTTTTGACGATGCCGACAGTTATCGCTATCTGGCCGAATCTATCTTGCGTTTTCCACCCCGCGAAAATTTGGCGGCGATGATGCAAAATGCCGGTTTGGCGCGGGTGCAATGGCTCAACTTGGCTGCGGGCATGGTTTTGCTTCATCACGGCCGCCGTTTATCATAAAGCCATGCCGCTCGCCTCTCTTTCTGCACCGCTGCAAAATTTAGAAAAGAGCATTGTCAGTGCCGCGGCGGACATTGAATCGTGG
>JBPCWX010000008.1:0-5846 GCA_051009095.1 Gammaproteobacteria bacterium
CAAAATCGTCCGCTGGCGGTGGCGACCAAATATCCGAATTTAACCCGCGCGCATTTTGCCGCCGCCGGCACTCAGGTCAATATCATTAAACTGCACGGCGCCATGGAATTGGCGCCACTGGTTGGGCTTGCTGATGCGGTGGTGGATTTGGTGGACAGCGGGCGCACACTGCGGGAGAACGGGCTGGTCGAGCGGGAGAAAATTATGGATGTATCGGCTTTGCTGGTGTTGAATCGCACTGCCGCGCGGCGGCTGCCGGCGGTGTCGGATTTGTGGAGCAAGTTGGCGGCGCTGGTGGCGAAGCATGATTGACATTGCCCGCTTGGATTCCAAACAGCCCGATTTTGCCGAGGCTTTGCGGGTTTTGCGACAGCCGCCGCAGGAAGAAGACACACGCGCCACCGTCGCCGATATTATTCAACAAGTGCGCTTGGAAGGTGACGCCGCCCTGTTGAGATTGACGCAAAAGCTTGACCATTTTTGCGCGGCGAGCGCGGCGGAATTGCTGGTATCGGCGGAAGATCTGGCGGCGGCATCGGCGCAGCTAAGCGAAGATATAAAATGCGCTTTGACCGATGCGGCGGCGCGGCTGGCGGAATATCATCGGCGGCAGCTGCCGCAGTCTTGGCAATACACGGACGCTCATGGCAACCGGTGCGGTGAGCGGGCGGCGGCGGTGTCGCGGGCGGCGGTGTATGCGCCGGGCGGCAAGGCGGCATATCCATCATCGGTGCTAATGGGAATTGTGCCGGCCAAAATTGCCGGGGTGGAAGAGGTGATTTTATTCACCCCCGCCGCCGGCGGCGACATCCCACCGGTGACGTTGGCGGCGGCGCATCTTGCCGGGGCGGACCAGGTTATAAAACTGGGCGGGGCGCAAGCCGTTGCCGCCGCAGCCTTGGGGACGGAGACCATTCCCCGTGCTGATGTGATTGTGGGTCCGGGCAATAGTTATGTAGCCGAAGCGAAGCGGCAATTATGCGGCGCGATTGGCATTGATTCTTTTGCCGGCCCGTCGGAAGTGCTGATTATATGTGATGATGCCGCCGATGCCGAGTGGGTGGCGGCGGACTTGCTGGCGCAAGCGGAGCATGACGAACAGGCGCAAAGCATCGCGCTGAGCCCCAGCGCCGCTTTTTTGCAAGAAGTGGCGGAGGCGTTGACCCGCCGCATTGAGCAAGAGCCGCGGCAAGCGGTTATTCGTCATTCTTTGGCGGCGCGCGGCGCCCTCATTGTGGCGGCGGATATGGCGGAATGCTGCCGCATCGCGGACGACTTGGCGGCTGAACATTTGCAGGTGATGTGTGCCGAAGCGGAGGCGGTGGCGGCAAAAATCCGTCATGCCGGCGGGATCTTTGTGGGGGCGTATTCATCGGTGCCGCTGGGCGATTATGGAGCGGGACCCAACCATGTTTTGCCCACCGCGGGAAGTGCGCGATTTGCCTCACCGCTGGGCGTGCGGCATTTTATTAAACACACCGGCATTTTTTGCGCGACTGCTGAGGGCGCCAAAGCCCCGGCGCAAACCGCCGCCGTCCTTGCTCAGATCGAAGGTTTAGCCGCCCACGCTCACGCCGCCATGTTGCGGGGATAATGGGCATAGATAATTTTAACCGCCGCCGCGGTGCTCAGTTTTCCCAGGCGATAATAAAGGCGTCGATAAAAATCGCCGCAAACAGCAATGACAAATAGGTGATGGAATAGGTGAATAATTTTCGCCCATCGGCATCAGCCAAGGTTTGACGCGCCCGCCACGACAAGCGGATAAAGCGCGCCCCCAAAAAAACGGCGGCGGATAGATAGACAACCCCCGACATCCCCGACACAAAAGGCAGCAGCGACACCGCAAACAGCAAAGCCGCATATAGCACAATCTGGGCGGCGGTGAATTTTTTGCCGTGGGTGACGGGCAGCATCGGCAGCCCCGCGCGGGCGTAGTCTTCGCTGCGATACAGCGCCAGCGCCCAAAAATGCGGCGGCGTCCACACAAAGATAATTAAAAACAGCAGCAGCGGTTCAAACGTCAAGTCCCCGCTCACCGCCGTCCACCCCAACACCGGCGGCATCGCGCCCGAAGCCCCGCCAATCACAATGTTTTGCGGTGTCGCGCGTTTGAGATATAAAGTATAAATGACCGCATAGCCAAAAAAGGTCGCCGCCGTCAGCCAAGCGCAGAGGGCGCCGCCAAATTTTGCGCTGAGCCACATCCCCATCCCGCCCAGCAAAGCCGAAAAAGATGCCGCCTCCCAGGTCTTCAATCGTCCAGCGGGCAGGGGGCGAGATTTAGTTCGCGTCATGGCGGCATCAGCATAACTTTCCACCAGACAATTAAAAGCGGCAGCAGACGCCGCAGTCAAGGCAATGCCCAGCAGCGCCAAGCACACGGACAGCGGGTCGGCGGGTTTTTTGAGCATAGCCAAGGCGGCGCCAATGGCGGCGGTAAAAACAATCAGCGCCACCACCCGCGGTTTTGCCAAAGCCCAATAATCGCGCGCCAATGACAGCGAGATTCCCATCTTAGCGCCGCGGGGGATGAAATAATTTTGCCATAAGCAGCCCCATTTTTGCGGCAAGCAAAGCGGCCACGGCATTATGGGCGAGCGCCGACCACAGCGGCAGGGCGGCGAGCACATTGAGCATGCCTAACACCCATTGCGCCGCCAGCAAAAACAGCAACGCCACCGCCATGGCGCGCAGTTTTTCGCGCCACAAAAAGACCGCCAAAACGCCCAAGACCAAAGCCGCCACCACTGCGCCAACCCGATGCGCCCAATGAATAGTCATCAAGGCGGCGGCGCTGATGGGCGTGCCGTCGACATTTTGATGCAGGGCGCGGGATAGGTTGAAACCGCTCCAATCCCAATGCGGCGGCAGCCATCTATTTTGACAAAGCGGAAAATCGGGACACGCCAACGCCGCATAATTGGTGCTGACCCAGCCGCCCAGAAAAATTTGTCCCGCCAACACCATCGCCGCCAACACCGCCGCCACTTTTAGGGTTATCGCAGGACGGTGCGGCAGGGGGCGGGAAGACAAGGCAAAGGCGATGGTGGCGATGATGAGCATACCGCCAAGCAGGTGCGCCGACACCACCACGGGGCGCAACCGCTCGGTGACGGTGAGCATACCCAGCAGTCCTTGCGCCAAGACAAAGACCGCCAGCAGCCAAGGCGCGTAGGGGCGTGGGCGGTGGCGATAGGAAAGAGCGGCGGCGGCAAAGATGAGCAGCCCCAGCAAGGCGGCAACATAGCGATGAGCAATTTCAATGCGCGCTTTTTTCTCGTCCAAAGGCCAAGCGGGGGAATGCTCCGCCGCAGTTTGCGCGTCTGGCGTGCCGATGAGTTGCCCATAGCACCCAGGCCAGTCGGGGCAGCCCAGCCCGGCGTCAGACAAGCGGGTGAACGCGCCGACCACAATAACTAACAGCGCCAGCGGTGCGGCGATCAGCAATAAACGGCGGGAGGTTAAATAATTCATAGCGTCAACAATCGCATTTTACTCCAATACGTCGGCGGGCGCGGCGGCATCATCGGTTGTCGCTTGACCGCGGCGGGGTGATGTGGCTCAGCCGATTTTCTTCAGCAGCTGGGTTTCTTTGAGGATTTTAGAAGACAGCTCTTCCACCGAGCGGCTGGTGGTGTCCATATAGGAAACATGATTATGCTGATAGAGGCGCAAGGCGGCGCGCACTTCCCGTTCGCATTGCTGAGGGCTGGCGTAGTGGCTGCCGGGGCGGCGTTGTTCGCGGATTTGCGCCAACCGCGCCGGCGCAATGGTGAGACCGTATAATTTTTGCTGATGCGGCGCCAGTGGTTTGGGCAAATGGTCGTTTTTTAAATCTTCTTCCACCAGCGGATAGTTGGCGGTGAAGATGCCAAAATGCAGGGCAAGATATAGTGAGGTTGGCGTTTTACCGGAACGCGACACCCCGATAAGAATCAGGTCGGCGCGCTCCAAACCGCGCACGGCGGCGCCATCGTCAAAATTCATGGCAAAATTGAGGGCGTCAATGCGCTGCTGATATTCTTTGCCCCGCATGGAGTGCGCCATGCCGGTTGAATGGGCGGCGGTGATGTCCAGCTCCGCTTCCAGCGGGCGGATAAAAATCTCCAAGCAATCCATGGTGAGCGCATTGCATTGCTGGATGATCTGAGCCAAGGCTTTGTCGGCAAAGGTGTAAAAGATAATCGGGCGGGCGCCGTCTTCTTCATGGGCGGCGCGGATTTGCCGAGCGGCCGCAGAGGTTTTTTCGCGATCGTCAATAAAGGCCAGGGTTTCCTCGGCAAACTCCACCTGATGAAATTGCGCCAGGACACTTCGCCCCAGGGCTTCCACGGTGATGCCGGTGCTGTCGGAGATAAAAAAAACGGAGCGTTTCATCTGCGGATTGTATCAGTTTAGCGGGCGGTTTGACAGTTTGGGAATGAGATTAAATTCTTACACCCCCCGCAAGTGCTAATGCACTTGCACCCCCCCCTGAAGCGGAGGGTGAGAAGAATGATTTTAGCGAAACAGCGTTTCGCGGGCTTCCATTCCCAGCGTTTGGGAATGACTGTTGCGGCGGGTTTGGTGGCGGGGATTTTCTAAGGTTTTATCAATCGCCCGCAAAATTATTACGCGCCGCAATCCTGCTAATTTATACCACCCCCCGCAAGTGCTAATGCACTTGCACCCCCCTAAAGCGGAGGGTGAGATAATAGATAATTCTCACCCCCCGCACTTGTGGGGGGGGTGCGAGGTCGCCATAGCGAACTCGCGGGGGGTGTCATAATAAGGAAAGATAAACCACCCCCCGCACTTGTGGGGGGCCGCGAGGTCGCCATAGCGAACTCGCGGGAGGTGTGATAAAACGGAGGAGGAGATGATGCTGTTGACCCGCTCACCATAACTACTAACTTTCCTTTAGCCGCCCCTCCCTTTGAATCCGTCACCTGTATGTGGAGCGTATGTCTCCCTGCTTCGCCACCGCCATCCGCCGAAACCACGCCACTATGCAATCCAATGCTATAGCCAGGAAGCTTCGGCGACGCCACTATATATTCGTAAGGAGGCGCGCCATATTTCGCCTGGAAAGTATGGAGCGGGACGGTACCGTATATGGGACCGTACGGCCGTCCCCCGACCAGTGCAACTACAACGTCCCTGATTTCTCCTCCTACTTCGGTGGTCTTTCCTGGCAAAGTCACGGCCCGCAAATCCAATGTAACCGTGGTAAGCGCCTTAACTCCCCTACTGTCCGTCACCCGCACGATGACAGCATGAGCCCCCGCGCCGAGGGTGTCGATGGGGTCTAAACTCAAAACGCCACCATCCACATTCAAGAAAGCATCGAACGACCGCAAATCATATGTGTAAGGGGGGGCGCCATATTGCGATTTGAAAGTATGGATATTGCCGGCCGCCCCCACACCCCAAATCTTGGTGCCAAATCCCAACACTTCTAATCCCCGCGCCTCCACTGTAATCGAGGTTTGCGCCGGCGTCGCCCCCTTTTTGTCCTCCACCTGCACGATGACGGTATAGAGGCCCGGATTAAGATTGCTATCGGTCCGCAACACGCCACTGCTGCCAATGCTAAAGCCACTAATCGCCGGATTCAATGAATAGGTGTAACCCCTGGAACCTTGAGACGCTCGGAAAGTGTGGATATTTGCCACTATCCTCGCGGCCACAGTAAGAGTTCCATCTATTCCTGGCAACAATACCAGGGACAGCGGAGCTAAGGCCTCGATGTTAGCCTCGGCTTGCGCCTGTCTGCCATCGGCATCCTGCACCCGCACGGTGACCGCATAGACGACACTCAGGACCAGGCTGTCATCCACCGACAAAACGCCACTGCTGCTGTC
>JBPCWX010000009.1:0-1236 GCA_051009095.1 Gammaproteobacteria bacterium
TCACGCTATGACGGCATCAGAAATTTTTTCTGTGCCATTGGCCGATATGACCCCAGAAGTGCGCCGCCGCGCCAAAGCCATCAATTTTGGCATTATTTATGGCATTTCTGCCTTTGGGCTGGCCAACCAGTTGGGCATTGCGCGGGGCGAGGCCAGTGCCTATATCCAAGCCTATTTTGCCCGCTTTCCCGGCATTAAAACCTATATGGAAGCGGCCAAAGCCGAAGCCCATGCACAAGGCTATGTGTCCACCTTGTTTGGGCGGCGGGTGCATTTGCGCGAGATTAACGCCAAAATTCCTGCCCGCCGCGCTTTTGCCGAACGCGCCGCCATCAACACGCCCATTCAAGGCACGGCGGCTGATATTATCCGCCGCGCAATGATTGCCATTCCGCCCGCTTTGGCTGGGGCCGGGTTGGATGAGGCGCAAATGTTGTTGCAAGTGCATGATGAATTGATTTTTGAAGTGCCGCAAAGCCAAGCAGACGCGCTGATTAAGCTGGTGCGTAAAGTGATGGAAAATGCCTGCGCTCCGCGCCTCACCCTGTCTGTGCCATTGGTGGTGGATGCCAAAGCCGCCAAAAACTGGGACGAAGCGCATTAAAATGTGAATAAAATTATTGCAATGATACCACTATTGATACTATATTAAATGACAAAGAGAACGATAAAGCGGTTGCAGAAAATGGGTGAGAATCCGCAAAATGTGCGATTTTCCGATTTGGTAGCGGTTTGTGAGGATTATTTTGGGCCGCCCCGACAAGGTGGAACGAGCCACCGCATCTATAAAATGCCTTGGCCAGATGACCCGCGTGTGAATATTCAGCGGGGTAAGAATGGGAAAGCGAAGCCCTATCAGGTTAGGCAGGTTTTGGCGGCGATTGAGAAATTGGAAGGAAAACGTGATGATACAGGCTGAACATTATAGCTATCGGGTGCTGTGGTCGCCAGAAGATGGCGAATATGTCGCACTTTGCACGGAATTTCCAGCTTTGTCGTATTTGCACAAACAGCAGGCGCAAGCTTTGTCTGGTTTAACGCAGCTGGTTGGCGATATATTGGCGGATATGCAAAAAAATGATGAATCCGTGCCGATGCCAATGATGGAGCGGGCTTATTCTGGCAAATTTACCCTGCGGTTGCCGCCGCAAACCCACCAAAAATTGGCGTTGGAAGCCAGCGAACAAGATATTAGCTTGAATCGGTATATTTGTAGCAAATTAACTGGCTAATAAG
>JBPCWX010000010.1:0-7962 GCA_051009095.1 Gammaproteobacteria bacterium
ATGCCCTCATGCGGCCTACCCAAAACCGGGGACGCGAGCAACGTCATGGTTTTTGTTTGGCCTTGCTCCAAATGGGGTTTGCCATGCCGTCTTTGTTGCCAAAGACGCGGTGCGCTCTTACCGCACCATTTCACCCTTACCCGCGCCCGCTATTGGCGAGCACGTCGGCGGTGTGTTTTCTGCTGCACTTTCCATCACCTCGCGGCGTCCGGGCGTTACCCGGCATTTTGCTCTATGGAGTCCGGACTTTCCTCCCGCAAATTTCTTTGCCGGCGACCGTTCGGCCAACTTGCCAAGGCGTATTATAACGGCATTGCAAAATTTAATGTGCTACAATTAATTTTATGACACTCACGCTTGACCTACCGACACCCTGCTATTTATTCAGCGAAACGGCGCTGCAAAAAAACCTCGCGCGGGCGCAGCAAATTCAGCAAGACACCAACTGCAAAATTTTATTGGCACTCAAAAGCTTTGCGGTATGGAAATTATTCGGCTATTTTTCTGCGGTGCTGCCCGGCGTCACCGCCAGTTCGCTCAACGAAGCGCGGTTAGGCGCGGAAGAATTTGGCGGCGAAGTTCACGCATATGCCCCGGCTTGGCGTCCTGATGATTTTGCCACCGTCGCCGCATTATCCAGCCACCTTGTTTTCAATTCGCGCGCGCAATGGGAACGTCATCGGCAGCAAACCGCTGCAGCCTCTGTCGGCGTGCGGGTTAATCCGCAATATTCAGAAATCTCCAACCCGCTGTATAACCCTTGTCTGCCCCATTCGCAATTTGGCGTGACCGCAGCGGATGCCGATTTTTTATGCCATGCCGATATTGATGGCTTGCATTGTCATGCCTTGTGTGAACAAAATTCGGATTCATTGGAATCTGTCGCCGAACGCATACATGCGCAATTTGGCGCGGTGTTATCAACCAAACGCTGGGTTAATTTGGGCGGTGGTCATCTGCTTTGCAATGATGATTATGACCATGCCCGTTTGGCTACCATCATCCACCGGTTTCAAAAAAAATACGGCGTCACCGTCTATCTGGAACCGGGCGGCGGTTTGACGGCTCATTGCTGCCGCCTGATTACCTCAGTGTTAGATATTTTGCCGAACGGCACGGTAATTTTGGACGCTTCGGCAAGTGCGCACGCGCCCGAAGTGCTGGAGACACCGTATCGCCCCGAGATTGACCATAGCGGCAAGCGCGGCGAAAAAAAACATTCCTATCATTTATGCGGAGCAACCTGCATGGCCGGCGATGTGTTTGGCGATTATTCTTTTGACCAGCCCTTGCGGGTTGGCGATAAGCTAGGTTTGCAAAACATGGCCGCATACACTGTTGTCAAGCATACTGTTTTTAATGGCGTTGCGCCGCCCTTTATTGCCCGACAAAAAGAAGACGGCATGGTGGATATTTTACGCACGCCGGATTATGAGGATTTTCGCCGCCGCATGTCATAATTGACGGGGACTATGGAGCGAAAAAACATCTTAATCATCGGTGCGGGCGGCGTAGGTTCGGCCACAGCGCGCAAATGCGCCCAGTATAATGATGCTTTCGGCGACATTGTCATTGCCTCGCGGCGTTTGGCGACCGCCACTGCCGCCGCTGACCTGGCGCGCCCTTATCGGCAAAACAAGGCCCACCACATAACTGCCGCGGCCCTGGACGCCAAAGATGCCGCCGCGGTCGCCGCGTTAATAAAAAAAACCGCGGCCGCCGCCGTGCTTAACACAGCCAGCCCGCATACCAATATGGGAATTATGGAAGGCTGCTTGTGGGGCGGTGCACATTATTTGGACACGGCGGTATATGAAAAAGAAAACACCGATACCGCCCCACCTCCGCCTTGGTATGAGGAACATGAATGGAAGAAACGCACCGATTTTGCCAAGCGCGGCATCACTGGCGTACTCAGCATTGGTTTTGACCCCGGGGCGGTGAATGTGTTTTGCGCATATGCCGCACAGGAACTGTTTGACTCCATTGATTCCATCGACATTATGGATATTAACGCGGGCCAGCACGGGCATTTTTTTGCCACCAATTTTGACCCAGAAACAAATTTACGCGAAATTCGCGAAGATGTCATTTATTGGCATGACGGCTGGCAGCGCGAGCCTTGCCACAGCAAAAGTTTATGCTATCATTTTCCAGTGGGCGGCGAGCAGCGTGTTTTTTCCATGGGACATGAAGAGCTGCATTCTCTGCCACAGCACATTAAAGCGCGGCGCATTGAATTTTGGATGGGGTTTTCCGAGCGTTATTTGCGCATATTTGGCGTACTGCATAAATTGGGATTATTAGCGGCGGCTCCGTTGGAGGTTGAAGGAACGCTGGTATCGCCGATTAAGTTAATTAAAGCGGCATTACCGGTGCCACAATCTTTGGCGCCACACTACACCGGCAGCATTTGCATCGGTTGTCTGGTGCGCGGACACCAAAACGGCAAACCGCGCGCCATTTTCATATACAGCCCCCTATCACATGAAGCCGCCCGCGCCGACATTGGCGCCCAGGCGATTTCATATTCCACGGCGGTGCCATTGACAACAGCGGCATTATTAGTTTTGGGCGGCGAATGGCAAACCGGACAGTTAATGAATGCCGAAGAATTTGCGCCGGCGCCGTTTTTGGCACTGATGCCCAAATTAGGCATGTCGTGGGAGATTAAAGAGGAAGACCCGCATTTGAATTTACTCATTACTCAACATGACAATAACAATCCACCGGTGGAAATTTAATTGTGTGCTAAGGTGGCAAAAATTGCAAGAATGCGAGTATAATTTAGTCATTATGGAAGCAGCCAAAAAATTACTTGTTGATCCGTTTGCGGAAGATGAAGCGTTTTATCGTCGCTTTTTTGCCGAGGATTTGAAAAAAAATCCGATTGATCATTTGTCCAAAGAGGAACAAAGGGAGTATATGCGGCAAATGAAGCTGGCATGTCGTGTGCTGGCGGAACATGATGGAGTGTTGAAAAGACTGGCGGAGTAATGCTTGCCTCTCTTGAGCCCACGTGGGTTTTGTGCAGTTCTGTTGAATCTATCCATAGGTGGCAAATAGGCAAGCACGGCGGTTCTCACGGCATCCGCGATAAATCTTTGCTTTTGTCGGCAATAGAAAGCCCTCGCAATCGCTGGCATTATGAAGAGCCCCAACCTTCCATTATTGCCCTTGCCGCAACATATGCTTTTAAGCTGACTCGCAATCACCCTTTCGTTGACGGCAACAAGCGCACTTCTTGCGCGGTTTGCGTGTTATTTTTGGCGGACAACGGGGTGAAAATTTGCGCCACGGACGAGGAGAAAGAGCATGTTTTTCTTTCATTGGCGGCGGGCAAAATGAGCGAAAAAGAACTCACTCATTGGCTGGCGGCACATTCAGTTTAAATCTTGACTGCAAGTTACGCAGAATCCACAGCATCGGTACTGCTGCCGTTATTACCGAGCATCTGCTCAACCAAATCATGCCGCCGAAAAGCTGCCGCTAATTGCTGAGCGGAGCGTTCCGAGTCCTGGAACATCCCATTGACAAGGTGCTTAATCCGTGCAATGGCTTCTGCATACATGGCATCGCCTCTTTCATCAATGATTTTTTTTGCCGTCATCAAATCATGGTGGTTTTGTAATGGTCCCGTTTCTGAAAACAATTTTTTACCCATCAGCATAGCGGCGTGATAATCAGCGTAATACAAATAAAAATTGTCGCCCTCATAATTTGCCGCTTTCCTCTTGTCTTGAGCTTTTCGTACAAGCAAGACGGCTACTACCGCGTCGACCACATTTAGCCCATCAGAGAAAATTTCTCCATACAACTTACCGAAATGTTCCCGCCGCCGATATTTGGCATCATTGGGACGCTCGCACAGTATGGCAAGAACCGCCGCCGCCAATTCTCGCGCGTCAATAGTGCAATCACTGCCGCCGTTTATTGACTCTATTCCCCTTTGGCGAAGGTATTTATAACCCAAATGCAAAAGACTGTCAGTCAGGTTTTTTTGGACAATGTCTCCCGATTTGAGGTCGCGTAAGTCCACGGGGTTCTGGTTATTGACGCCAAAAATAATTTTGCTGGTCAAATCTTTATGATTTTTCTTGATCTCATCATTGATCTCATATAGGCGCAACATGACTGATGATTGACGCAAGTTCTCTTCATCGCCATCTTTTTGGGCGTATCCGGCGATGGACATGCAGGTTTGCCCACCGTTAATGATTTGGGGGTCTTCCACATTTACCGAAAGGTCTATTTCCCGCAGTTCATTGAAAGTAAATTTCTTACAAATCATTGTTATGCCGTTGTTGAAATGATAGAAATTTTGGGGATCTTTCGACAGCGCATCCTTTATTTTCTTGTTAACTTTGTTTGTGCCCAAATAGTTGCGCACATTGTTTTCTAATAGACGCACACCTTCTTTTTTCATCAATTCAGCAATTTGCAGGGCGGATATTCTTCCTACCAAAGTATGAATACCGCTCTCTGGTGTTTCATCCCACACTTTACCTGACAAGGAAAGGGAAATTATTCCCTTAAACACTTTTTGGCTCATTACTTGCCGGGCAATTCCAACATGGTTAAAATGCTCCCATTTCACCCGTTCACTGGCAAGTTTCCCATCAATTTGATGCTGCGCCTTGTCCGCCCATCTCTCGCCATTGCTGCAAAGCACAACATTGACATGATAACTGGAGTCATCTGCAATGGCGGCGCGAATCTCCCCCACTTTTGCCCGTAATTTTTCATTAGCATTATCCATAGGCGAAAGTTCATCAAGGATTCGTTGCAATGTCGCATTGATTTTAACGATTTCGTTTTCTGGAAAATTGGAAGATTCCGCATTTGGCTTAATGGCATACTTGGCTTGAAAAAAATAAATTTCCAAGCTACTCCCTTCTTGTTCATCAATATAGATGGCATCCACTCCCAAGTCATCTCCTCCATCGGTAATGCACTCCATGGCCTCTTCTTCGTTTAGCGGTAAGCGGCTCTGCACCGCAACAATAAGGAATGCCAATGAACGCAATTTGTCTTCGGGCATTTGGCGATATTCATCCCCCTTTTCCCGGAGACGCTTGGTGAGCGCATCCACGCGAAATGTCAATGATTGAAACTCTGGTGTCATAATGATTCTCCTGTTTTTTTACCTTTCCTTTATTTTACTTTATTTTACCTTGTCGCGCGCGAATGATAACAATTATCCTTTTCACAGCAAGCGGAAAAACCGAAAAAAGCATAGCGGCGACAATAAATTCTGGTTTTAAGATGTCGGTGACTTTTTCCCACTGCGACACGGTGGAACCAATGTATGCGGCAATTAAATTTCCGGGCAATATGGTCAAAGCAGTTGCCCAGCAAAAAGTGAGGGCGGGAATGGTCGTTAGTCCAGTGAGCAGATTAGTCAAAAAAAACGGCACGACTGGCATATAGCGGAGAATAACCAAATATAGCAAACCGTCTTTTTCTATGCCGCGGTTTAGTTTTTGCAAACGGTCGGCAAATTTCTTTTGCAGCCAATCACCGATGATAAAACGCGCCAGCAAAAAAGCCATGGCGCAACCGATACTCATGGATAGCGTAGCGATAATGCCGCCCGCCCAAGTGCCAAACAACATCCCGCCAATGATAGGAAAGGCAAACGCTCCCGGCACCGCCAAACCCACCCATAACATGCTGCCCAAGAAAAACAGCAGCAGCGATGCCACTGGACGCGCCTGACAATAGGCTCGCGCTTCCACCATATGCTGCTTGATGGAGCTCAGCGACAAATACTCGCCCAAACTATGGTTTAGCCAAATTGCCATGCTCAGCACCACCAGTGCCGCCCCCCATTTGACCAGAGAAGTTTTACTCATTGCCTGGCACATAACCCTCAAGCAGCCGGCGAAAAGCGCGCCGCTTTAACTGCTTCCAGGCAAATAATGGATACCCCTTGTCCAGATATTCACGAAATAGTGCGGCATCATGAAAGTACAGATTAATGCCTTCTAAGCGCTTATCTTGACGAAAAGAAAACAGGGCGCGCGTTTTTATATGCTGCGAAAGCCCCCTTTCATATACAAAAACACCGATGCTTTTGCGGTAAAACTCATAATATCCCTTTGACGCATCTCTTTTTTTATTGAGCAAAGCAACAGCAATGGGGGCGGTTTGCGCCACATAGCGAACAAAAAAATCTTTTGCCCGCGTGTTTAGCAAAGTGGCGTTGGTCTGCACGGCAGGCAGTTTTTCGCAAACTTCCAAAACGCCGTAGCGGTCATGCTGCCCTTGGTCTGTCGCGACCATGGCAAATAACGGCTGCATGTCTTTGATGATGATAATACTGTCCGTGAGGAGCAAACAATGCTCCGCATTTAATGCCCACTCATCTGTCAAGCCAACCCGCCACGCTTCCATGTCCAGCAAATCGCTGCTGTTCTTGCTCATGACTTTAATATTGTCATATGCCGCCATGATTTTGGCGACGGTCGGCTCGGTCAGATTTTCGGCAAGATCAACGACAATGATTTTGCCGCAATGCGGTTTTATTTTTTTGATATTGTGCACAATGCCGCGTAACTTCAAGTCGGAATTTATGTAGGCGGCAATGATGGCAATGGTGTTGTTTTTATTGGGCAGTGGCGCAGCGGATGATGCAGTAAAAATTGATGATGCGAGGGCGTCACCCATTTCAATCAGGCGCGGCATATTTTTTTGCACATCCAAAAAACCGCGTCTCCAGCCCAGCTGCGCTTGCATCGCGGCCAATAATTTTAAGAGCAAATTGCTGTTTTTGACACAGACCAATTCACCGCCTTCAGTTGGATCAAGCCAAGCGGCAAGGTCGGATATTTTGCGTTTGATGGTGGAAATGATAGGGACTTTCATCTGAAAATTATAGCAGTTATCAAGGGCGATTGTGCTAATATCCGCCTTGTGTCAAAACATCCCATTGCCCTCATCACTGGCGTCACTGGACAAGATGGCGCATTGCTTGCCGAGTTTTTGCTCGCCAAAGGCTATGTTGTGCATGGCGTCACGCGGCGCGCCTCCAGTCTTAGCACCGCGCGCGTCGATCATTTATGCGCCGACCCAAACGAAGAGCAGGACACGCAATTCTTTATGCACCACGGCGATATGACGGATGCCACCAATCTTATTCGCCTGGTGCAGCAAACGCAGCCGACTGAGATTTATAACCTGGCGGCGCAAAGCAGTGTGCAAATGAGTTTTCAAACTGCTGAACATATGGCAAACGCCGATGCGCTGGGAACCTTGCGGCTTTTGGAAGCGCTGCGCATTTCGGGCATGGAAAAATCCACCCGTTTTTATCAGGCAATATCCTCAAAGTTGTTTGGCAATGCGCCGCCGCCACAAAATGAACAAACCCCGTTTATGCCGCGCAGCCCATATGCGACGGCAAAACTATATGCGTATTGGGTGGTCAAAAATTATCGCGAAGCATATGGCATACATGCCTCTAATGGTATTTTGTTTAATCACGAAAGCCCACGTCGCGGGAAAACTTCTTTATCGCGCAAAATCACCCGCGCCGTTGCCAGTATTGCCGTTGGGCGGCATCAGTCTTTGTGGGCGGGCAATTTGGATAACCGCCGAGATTGGGGTCATGCCCGCGATTTTGTGGACGGTATGTGGCGCATGGTGCAGCAAGACGCCCCCGATGATTTTGTGCTGGCAACCGGCAAATCGTATTCAGTGCGCGATTTTGTGGTCGCCGCTTTTGCAGAAATTGGCGAGACCATTGCCTGGCGCGGGGACGGCTTGGATGAAGTCGGCGTGTGTGAGGAAAACGGGGTTACGCGCGTGTTGGTGGCGCCGCAGCTTTTTCGCCCAACGGAGGATGATTGTTTATTGGGTGATGCGACCAAGGCGCAAAAGATGCTGGGCTGGCAGCCCAAAATAACTTTTGCCGAATTGGTGCGCGATATGATGGCGGCGGATTTGGCGGCGGCGCAAAGCGGT
>JBPCWX010000011.1:0-3159 GCA_051009095.1 Gammaproteobacteria bacterium
GTGGATGAATTTGAATTGCCCGGCCCTTTTTCGCCCAAACTGCTGCAAGCCGCCAAACATGCCGCACACCATCCAATTTCGGCAAAGCGGGAAGATTTTCGCCAATCTCCACTTTTTACCATTGACGGCGCCGATGCCCGTGATTTTGATGATGCCGTTGCCGGCACACCCACCTCCAATGGCGGCATAAAATTGCTGGTGGCGATTGCCGATGTCGCCGCCTTTGTCCCTCCGCATGGCGACGTGGATACCGAAGCGGCGCGCCGCGGCAATTCCGTTTATTTGCCCGATCGCGTGCTACCGATGCTGCCGCCGGCGCTGTCCAATGATGCCTGCTCCTTGGCGCCCGATAAAGAACGGCTGTGTTTGGTGTGTGAGATGGAAATTTTCGGCGGCACGGTCAAACGCTATCGCTTTGTCCGCGGCCTCATGCGCTCGCAGCAGCGCTTGAATTATGACGAGGCGGCGGAGCAAATAAATAACCATTCCGGCCCACTGCGCTGGCTTGGCGATGTGGCAAATGCTTTTCGCCAGGCCCGCCAAAAACGCGGCAGTTTTATGATAGAACGCCCCGAAATGCGAGTGCTTATCAATAGCACCGGCGATATATCATCCGTGCTTAGCAGCCGCAACATTGCACATTACGCCATCGAGGAATGTATGATCGCCGCCAACTGCTGCGCCGCCGATTTTATTATTCGCCACCATTTGCCCGCCCTGCACCGTGCCCACCCTAAACCACCAGCGGAAAACATCGCCAAACTGCGAAATGTCTTGGCGGAATTGGGCGTTGACTTCCCGGCCCAGCCAGCAGCCCGTGATTTTAGCGTCGCCTTAGACGCAATTAGCGCGCGGGATGCGGTATTAGGCGACAGCTTATTGCCCTTATTTTTGGGCTCACTGGCACGCGCCGATTATCGCCCTGACGAAAAAATCGGTCATTTTGGCTTATCCTGCCGGCGTTATCTGCATTTCACTTCCCCCATTCGCCGCTACCCCGATTTACTCACGCACCGCATCATTATCGCCGCTTTGGAAGGTAAACCGCCGCCCTTGTCAATACCGGCACTGGAACGTCTCGGTACTCATTGCTCACAGACGGAAGTTACTGCGGATAAAGCAAACTGGGAATGTCAGCAGCGACTGTTATGCTGGCAGGCGCGCCATCAAAAGGGCATGGATTTTGAATGCGTTGTCTCTGGGGTGGCCGCCTTTGGCGTGTTTGTTGCCGTGCCTCAGCTGGGTTTGGACGGGTTAGTGCGGGTGTCAAATTTACCCGGCTATTGGCGGCATGACCGCGAGCGGCAGCAATTTGTCGCAGACCAAAACGGGCAAGTATTGGGATTAGGCAGTCGTCTGGTTGGGCGGTTGATGGAAGTCATTCCCGAAAAAGGACGCGCCGATTTTAAGGCGGTTGATCTTTCACCATAAACGCCGTCAATAACCACCAGCATTTATCCATGCAACTCGCCCCAAGCGGACACCCTATCGCAAGCGGCAGTGTCCTATCTGGTGATGAATCAATAAATTAGCGTAAAATTCGCCACTATGAACACGGATGAAAAACTTGCCCATCTTTTACGCGGGGCGGTGGAATGCTTGCCCCACGGCGCACTAAAAGAAAAACTCGCCGCCGGCAAACCTTTGCGCGTCAAAACCGGCTTTGACCCGACCAGCCCCGATTTGCATTTGGGGCACACCGTTCTTATGCAAAAAATGCGCCATTTCCAAGAATTGGGGCATACTGTTATTTTTCTTATCGGCGATTTTACCGCCATGATTGGCGACCCCAGCGGGCGCAACACCACCCGCCCGCCATTATCGCGCCAAGAAATTGAAAAAAACGCCACCACTTACACCGCGCAAGCGTTTAAGATTTTATCCCGCGAGCAAACTGAAGTGCGCCGCAACTCCGAATGGTTTGGCGCCATGAGTGCCGCCGACCTCATCCGTTTGGCGCAAAAACACACCGTCGCCCGCATGATTGAGCGCGATGATTTTGCCCAACGCCTGCGCGACCGGCAACCCATCGCGGTGCATGAATTTTTGTATCCGCTGGTGCAAGGCTATGATTCCATTGCGCTTAGCGCCGATGTGGAATTGGGCGGCACCGACCAAATTTTTAATCTCCTTGTTGGCCGTGATCTACAGCGACAAGAAAACCAAGCGGGGCAATGCGTTCTGACAATGCCGATTTTGGAAGGTTTGGATGGCACCCGCAAAATGTCAAAATCATTCGGCAACCACATTGGCGTCAATGACCCTGCTGAAGAAATCTACGGCAAAATCATGTCCATATCCGACCAACTGATGTGGCGCTATTATGAATTATTATCAACTCAATCCGCCGATGACATTATCGCCATGCGCACCGCTGCCGAGCAAGGCAAAAATCCGATGCTCGACAAAAAGATGCTGGCCTTGGAATTGACTACCCGCTACCAGGGCCAAGCGGCAGCGCAAACAGCAGCCGCAGAGTTTGATAAACGGTTTGTCCGCGGTGAAACACCAGCCGATATGCCGCAATTTAGCACCGCCGCCGCTGCCGACAAATTATCCCCGCCGCTTTTTTATTTGCTCAAAGAAGCGGGATTGACTGGCAGTTCATCCCTGGCCAAGCGATTAATTTTGCAGGGCGGCGTAAAAATCAACGGCGACGTTATCCTTGATAGTGGTCATCAATTATCCCCTGGCGAATGGGTGGTGCAAGCCGGTAAGCGGCGGTTTGCCCGCATTATTGTCCATGCCGCCCAATAAGCGATTAATTTTGCAAGGCGTAAAAGTCAACGGCGACGTTATCCTTGACAGTGGCCAGCCATGCACGGTGCTAAGGATTAATGGCCCCGCGAATATCCCACTTTTACCTCACGCACGCCCGGCATTGAATGGCGCAGGCGATTGCACAACATGATCCCCGGCCGCCATTTATCACCCAAAGAAACAGCGCAGCCCATAGATGAATTAGCATAATCCAAAACCACCTCGCAACTCCCCTGCTCATCCCGGGCCAGCATTAATTCATCCCGCAATTTATCGGGCGGCGTGCTCTCGGAACACCCTACCACCAATCGCCGGGCGCACGCCGAGACAAAACTTTCCATCGTATATAAACGATCTATATACACCCGCATCTCACTATTGCGCCCACCCGCCACCACC
>JBPCWX010000012.1:0-3917 GCA_051009095.1 Gammaproteobacteria bacterium
ATAATCGGCGGTGCGGTTGGCGGCACTTACACTCCTAAGCAGAGTAATTTAACTCTGCTTAGGTTAGCCGATAATGTGATGGAAAGCGGAATAATTTAATTCTGCTTTAACTCTGACTCCGCTACCCCCCTGAAGTATGCCGACCCATCCGCACGCCGCACCGCCGTCAACAAATGGTTTGTCAACCTCAGCATGCGGCGCTTAGGTTATTTTTTCTAATGGCGCCAGAGCCGCTTTGAATATTTTTATTCCCACTTTCTTAAAAGTTACTTGAATTTGCAATTCGTCTCCGGTTCCTTGTCTGCTAATGACAACCCCTTGACCATAGCGCGGATGACGCACTACGTCGCCGGGACGATACAACATGCCGGGCACATCGGGCGGGGGCGGGGGCGACACGGCATAATAAGGCGGTGATGAATGGCGCATATGAGGCGCGCCGCTGACGGCGGGGCGGCGCGGCGGGGTCAATGCCGCAACTGCCTCCGCCGACAGGCATTCCTTGGGTAATTCGTCCAAAAAACGCGAATGCAGGTGATATTTCACTTCTCCATAAATCTGCCGCCGTGTGGCAAAATGCAGCGATAATTCGTGCCGTGCGCGAGTAATCGCCACATACATTAACCGCCGTTCTTCTTCCACGGCGGCGGCGCTTTCTGAGTTAAGGCTGTTGGCGTGTGGAAACATTCCTTCTTCCATGCCCGCCACATAAACAAATGAAAACTCCAAACCCTTGGCCGCATGCACGGTCATCAGATTGACCGCCTCCGCTGCGGTTCCTTCCGCTTCTCCCGATTCCAATGCGGCATTCGCCAAAAATTGCCCCAGAGCATCATTCTCATCTTCTTCCGCTGCCGCATTGTCCATTTGGAATTGCGCGGCGGCGCTGACAAATTCCCGCAAGTTTTCCACCCGCTCAGGTTCTTTTTTTTCTTCGTAATGCGCCAGTAAACCGCTTTGCTCCACGGCGGCGCGCGCCAATTCCTCCAATGATGCGTGGGCGCGCAAGTCCCGCAGTTTTCGCAGCAGCGCGGCAAAAGCCATCACTTTGGGCGAGTCGGATTTTTCCACGGCGGCAAACCATCCATCGGCAAATGCCACGGTGCGCAAATGTGCCACGGTGCGGGCGCCGATGCCGCGCGGCGGCAGGTTAATCACCCGCAATAAAGAGTCATCATCATCAGCAGCCGCCAGGCGCAAATAAGCCAAAGCGTGTTTAATTTCCATGCGTTCAAAAAAGCGCGTCCCGCCATATATGCGATAGGGAATGCCATATTCAATCAGCGATTTTTCCAGCAAGCGGCTCTGTGCGTTGGTGCGATACATAACCGCCAAGTCATTGGCGGATACTTTATTGTGCAATTTTTGCCGCAATGCCAAAATAATGTCGGCGGCTTCGCCAAGGTCCTGTTCGGCGCGGGTGATGGACAGAGGCACGCCTTTATCTTGCGAAATGGCGACCAGAGTTTTGCCCAAACGCGCAGTGTTGGCGGCGATTAGGTGGTTGGCGCTTTGCAGGATATTGCCGGTGGAACGATAATTTTCCTCCAAGCGAACAACGGTGTCAGCGCGAAATTCTTTTTGGAATTTGATCATGCAATGCGGATCGGCGCCGCGAAATGAATAAATCGATTGGTCATCATCGCCCACCGCAAAAAAATGATTGTCGCCGGAATTAAGCAGTTTTAACCATTGATATTGCAAAGGGTTGGTGTCTTGAAATTCATCAATGAGAATGTGGCGAAAGCGGTTGGCATAGTGCTGGCGTAAATCTTGGTGGTTGCGCAGCAATTCCACGGCGGCAAGCAGCAGTTCGGCAAAGTCGGTTTTGTTTTCTTGGTGGCAGGTTTTTTCGTACAAGGCATAAATATCGCGCATCATTCGCGCCCGCTTGTTGGGAAGCGGGGCGGAGTCGGCGCGCACGCCGCTTTCTTTGGCGGCGTTAATGTAATAGCGGCATTCGGCGGGGGGAAATTCTTCGCTGTCAATTTGATTATCGCGCAAGAGGCGGCGGATAAAAGTTAGTTGGTCAGCGGAATCTAAAATCTGAAAATTTTTATCCAAACCGGCAAGGGCGGCATGGCGGCGCAAAAGACGATGACAAACGCCGTGAAAAGTGCCGAGGGTCAGCCCGGCAAAACCAAAGTTAACCATGGCGGCGATGCGTGTGCTCATCTCTTTGGCGGCTTTGTTGGTGAAAGTGACGGCAAGAATATCACGCGGTGAATATGGCTGCTGTGCCAGCAGCCAGGCAATGCGGGCGGTGAGGACGCGGGTTTTGCCGGTGCCGGCGCCGGCCAGCACCAAAAGGCCGCTGTCTTGGTGGCAGACGGCGGCGCGCTGGCGCGGATTTAGCGATTCAAGAATGGCGTCCATGGCGAGGCGCAGTATAGCAAAAGGTCAGAGGTGGATAAGGCGTCATTGACAAGGAAGTTGCGCTGAGGTGATGCGGTGAGGTCCAGCATTGGGCGGGGTTAATGATGGCTGCCGATTGATGAGAAAATGCTGCTTAGGATAATCCATAATGCCGCAGCAATGCCGCCGCTTCGGGCGGGCGGTCGCGAAAAGCGACAAAGGACTCCATGGCCGGCCGTGAGCCGCCCACGGCTAAAATCTCGCGGCGAAATTTGTCGCCCAAGTCGGCGTTGACAACGTCGCCGCTGTCGGCGAATGAAGCGAAGGCATCAGCCGCCAAGGTTTCCGCCCATAAATAACTGTAATAACCCGCCGCATAGCCGCCGCCAAAGATATGCGCAAAACCGCAAGGGTAGCGATTCCATTCTGTGTTCGGCAGCACCGCGGTTAAATTGCGCGCCTCTTGCAGCACTTCCAAATAGGGACGCGGGGCGCCATTGTGCAAGAGTAAATCAAACAAGGCAAATTCTAATTGCCGCACCAAACGCAAGCCCGATTGAAACCGCCGCGCCGCCAAAGCCTTGTCAAATAATCGCCGCGGCAACGGTTCGCCGCTGTTGAAGTGTGCGGTCATCGGCTGCAAAACCCGCCAATCCCAAATAAAATTTTCCATAAATTGACTCGGCAGCTCCACGGCATCCCATTCCACACCGCTGATCCCCGATGCTGAAAAATCATCCACTTCGGTTAGCAAATGGTGCAAGGCATGACCAAATTCGTGAAACAAAGTGAGCACATCATCCCAGCTGAGCAGCACTGTTTGACCGTTTTGCGGCGGCGAAAAATTACAGTTGATATGCGCCACCGGCAGCTGCAATTTACCGTGCCGCCAGCACCGCGACAAAGCATCCGCCATCCACGCCCCGCCGCGTTTGGTGTCGCGCGCGCTGAGGTCCAAATACAAGCCGCCAATGGGGGTGCCGTCAGTTTTTTGCAAAGATAAAAATTGCGCCTCGGGCAGCCACAGGGAAGCGGCGGCCGGGGTGGTGCGGACACCAAATAATTTCTCGGCGCAGGCAAATAATCCGCCCAACACTTTATCGGCGGGCAGATAGGGGCGCAATTCGGTGTCGGAAAAATCAAAATGCCGCCGCCGCATTTGTTCGGCGGCAAAATGAACATCCCACACTTGCAAATCATTGATGCCCAATTCGGCGGCGGCAAAATCGCGCATTTCCGCCAATTCCTGCTGGGCGGCGGGGCGCGCTTGGGCGGCGAGGTCCAGCAAAAAATCCATGACTTCGCGCGGCGTGTTTGCCATGCGTGTTTGCAGCGCCATTTGAGCATAATTGTCATAGCCCAATAATGCCGCTTGTTTGGCGCGCAAGTCCAAAATCTCGCCGATGAGCGGCGTGTTATCGCGCGCTGCCGGGCCAAATTCGCTGGCGCGGTTATTGTGGGCGCGAGATAATGCCTGTCGCAAATGGCGCGCCGGTGAATGCAGCATAAACGGCACAAAAGATGGCTGCTGTAAAGAAAAACGCCAGCCTTGGTGCCCTGCG
>JBPCWX010000013.1:0-1221 GCA_051009095.1 Gammaproteobacteria bacterium
TTTCGCTGATGGCGGCGGATGCCGATACCCCCGCCCATGATATTGATGAATCATTGATGTTATCTTCATTTATATTTAGCACCGACAGCACAAAATTTTGTGAAACCGCAGTGGCATCGCCCACTGCATCACCACCATCAGTGCCCCAAGCATAAATGGTAATGGGTATAGTGGCTGGATACCATAGCGATTCATAATCCAACTGGTATTTTAATTTCAAAACCCCATCAGTGCCAATATCAAACAGCCAAGCCTGCTCGCCAGCTATAAAATAATTAAAATTAGTGCCATCATCATCAAGTGGGGTAAAGGTTACAAGGTCTTCATAAGTTGCGGTTGTTAATTCGCTACCACCATTGACCCCTTCGGTTTCAGATACAGCAAGGCTGGTTGGCGGCGTGCCCGACCAAGTGGTTGGTTGATCATTGATATTATCTTCATTTACATTGGCCACCTCCAGCACAAAATTTTGTGAAACCGCAGTGGCATCGCCCACTGGGTCGCCACCATCAATGCCCCAAGCCCAGATGGTGACAGCAAAATTGGTGGTATCAAACCAAACCGATTCATAATCCAATCCATATTTTAATTTCAACACCCCTTTTGAATCAATTTCAAACATCCAAGCATATTCGCCCGCTATAAAATAGCCAAATTCATCACCATCGGCATCTTTGGGGGTAAATGTTGTCACCGCCTCATATTCACTGGTGGTCAAATCAAACCGCAAATTTTCAACCCCAGTGATTTCGTTGACCGTAAGGAGGGAATCTTGCCTGCCATCCCATTCGGTTGGGTTTTCATTGATATTATTGGCACTGATAATAAAGGTTGATGTTATAGTTGATGTTACATTGCTACTATCAGTACTGATAGCCTTTACCACCACCGAAAAAATACCATCGATGGCATTATCGGCATCAAACGCACTTATTAGATTTAATTGCCCATCGGCTGTGATAGAAAAATAATCGGTCGCACCCGATGCTAGCTCGTAAGTTATGGTATTCGTATCATCAAATGCGGTGAATTGCCCAACCGCAAAACCCGCTATGCCATCATTTTCAACAAATGATTCGCCACTGGGCGGTGTTATTTTCCATGCTATAGCCATAAAAATCCTAAGTCCTTAATCTAATTCCTGCTTAAAAAAATTATTTTGATTATCTCTATACCCTGATTCGCATTTTACTATATTTTTTTGTGTTTTGTCAAGCGGTT
>JBPCWX010000014.1:0-5430 GCA_051009095.1 Gammaproteobacteria bacterium
ACTCCTAAATTAAATTGTGCTTTTGCATCTCCTTGCTCGGCAGCCAATCTAAGCCACTTGACTGCTTCGCGGTCATTTTTGGGCACGCCTTCGCCGTTGGCATACATCCCCCCTAAGCCAAATTGTGCGAACACATCTCCTTGCTTTGCCGCGCGACTACACACCGGAAAAGCCCGCTTGTAATCTTTTGCAGAATAATAATTCTGACAATCTTCCACATCACCCGCAACCGCCCCCAGCGAAAATCCCGCCGCCAAAGAAAACATCACCAACCATGCAAAAAACTTCATCATCAACTCCTTTTTATATTTCTAAAAAAACATAACATAATTATACGCCTTTGCTGACCTCACAAATTGACCTCCAATAACCGCCCAAAATGAATGATAAAACTTTATCCCGCCCAATATTTTTTTCAATGTTTTGGGCGGAAGTAAAAAAATTAAGGCAAACTATCTATATAATGATTTTTATTTAACACATCATTATGGAGGGGTAAAAATGAAACTCTTAAACTTATTATTTGCGCGCAGTGCGATGTTGCTGGCTATGGCGGCCTTTGTTGCGGCACCCATGGCGGTGGCTAAAACCACCATTCGCGTACAATCTGTCATCCCCGCCAAGGCGGATGAAGTAACCATGCTCAAAGACTATGCCGACAATGTGCGCGCCCTAACCAACGGCGAAGTCGATATAGAAATCCTCCCCGGCGGCGCGGTGGTCGGCGTCAAAGAAACTTTGGATGCCGTGGATAAAGGGCTGGTGGAAGGCGGTTTTGCCTGGACGCATTATTGGTCGGGCAAGCACCCGGCGGCGATGCTGTTTGGTTCCCCAGCCGCCGGTGGCGGACTTGGCATCGACAATATCGCCTGGGTGTCGTGGTACATGTTTGGCGGCGGTAAGCAACTATACGATGAATTGTGGGATGAAATGGGCGTTAATGTCAAAGGGCTGATGTTGCAGCCGGTCGGGCCAGAGGCTTTGGGCTGGTTCAAAGAGCCAATTAACAGCATGGAAGATTTTCGCCAGTATCGCTTTCGCACGCCGCCCGGCATTCCCGGCCAGGCTTATAACGACATCGGCGTTGCGGCGGTAGCCATGGGCGGTGGTGATATTTTGCCGGCCTTGGAAAAAGGAGTTATTGATGCCGCCGAATGGTGCTGCCCCAAACCCGACAGTGTTTTTGGCTTCCAAAAAGTTCTTAAACATTACTATTTGCAAGGGTTGCATCAGGTGGTGGTCAATGCTGACATATACATCAACAAAGATGTTTGGAACGGGCTGACGCCGGAACAGCGCCAAGCGATGGAAATTGCCGCCGATGCTTCTCTGATGCGCGCCATGGCCTATCGCATTTATGAAAACGGTAAAGCGCTCAAAGATCTCACCGATAATCATGGCGTGATCCTGCATGATACCCCAGCGGATTATTTTCCCGCTTACATGGGCGCGGTCGGCAACATCTTTGAGAAACACAAACAAGAGAATCCTTTCTTCCTCAAGGTGTGGACGTCGATGAAAGAGTTTGCCGATATTGCTGTGCCGTTTTGGGCGGGGGCGCAAGCCACCAACGCCAACCTCGGCAAGGCATATGTAGACAGCCAAAGATAATCTGTCGCAAAATTTGACCTTGGCCATCGCCCGCTTCTGATTGAGAAGCGGGCGGCGGTGGCAGGCAGATGCCCGATAGCCCCGAAATTAACGACGAACTGATTGCCGAGCGGCGCACCATCGGCGCTATGCCCGATGACATGCCGCGCGGGATGGCAAAAATCATTCATTGGATCGATTCATTTAGCCTATGGATCGGGCGCATTGTTTGCTGGCTCACCGTCCCTCTGTTTCTGGCCATGGTCTACGAGGTTTTTGTCCGCTATGCTTTTGTCGCGCCGACCCTGTGGGCATATGATATTAGCCGCATGCTCTATGGGGCGATGTTTATGCTGGGGGCGGGATATGCGCTGATGCGGGGAGTTCACATTCGCGCCGATTTTTTGTATCGTCAATGGCCGGTGCGGGTGCAGGGAGCGGTGGATTTTGCTTTGTATTTCTTTTTATATTTTCCCGGGCTCATCGTTTTTTTATGGGCGGCGTCTGATTTTACCTTGGACGCTTGGTCGCGCGGTGAGCGCGGCATGGATTCGGCGTGGATGCCCTATCTGGCGCCGGCGCGCACCACCTTGCCGGTGGGGGTTTTATTGCTGCTGGTGCAGGGCGTTTCCGAAATTCTCAAAAGTTATTATGCCATGACACGGGGACGCTGGCCATGAGCCCGGAGATGCTGGGGCTGGTCATGCTGGCGATGATGCTGCTGGCGATCTTTGTTGGCTTTCCCATTTCTTTCACGCTGATATTTTTGGGCTTTGTGTTTGGCTATATCGGCTTTGGCAAAGTGGTCTTCTATCTGATTACTTTTCAATTTAACGGCGTGATGCTGGAGCAAACTCTGGCGGCAGTGCCGCTGTTTGTTTTTATGGGGATTATGATGGAGCAGGCGGGACTGATGGAACGCTTGTTTGAGGCGGTGCGGCTGATGTTATCGCGCACACGGGGCGCCTTGTATTTGGCGGTGCTGTTTGTGTCCACTATTTTTGCCGCCGCCACCGGCATTGTGGGGGCGTCGGTAACCATTTTGGGCATTATGGCGGCCAAAACCATGAATCGCGCAAAATATGATGTGCGGCTGACCGCGGGGACAATTACCGCCGGCGGCACGCTGGGAATTCTCATTCCGCCTTCCATTATGCTGGTGGTGATGGGACCGGTGATGGAAGTCCCGGTGACCGATCTGTTTGCGGCGGCGATTATTCCCGGGCTGATGCTGGCGACCATGTACGGCGGTTATGCGATGTTGCGATGCTGGTTCAATCCGTCCTTGGGGCCGGTGACGCCGGTGGAAGAGCGGGCGGCAAACATGGGCGTGATTTGGCGGGAGTTTTTGCTGGGTTTGCTGCCGCCGTCATTATTGGTGTTTTCGGCGTTGGGCAGCATCTTGCTGGGCTTTGCGACGCCGACCGAAGGGGCGGGTTGCGGTGCGCTGGGCGCCTTTTTTCTCACCTTGGCATATCGGCGGATGACGCGCAAGAGGTTTCAGGAGGCGTTGATTAAGACTTTGGAGATTTCGGCGTTGATTTTGCTGCTGGTGGCGGCGTCCAATTTTTTTGGTGCGGTGTTTTCGCGGTTGGGCACGCCGTCAATGCTAACCGAATGGCTACTGGATTTGGAGTTATCAAAGACCTGGATTTTGCTGCTGGTGATGGGCTTGATTTTTTTGCTGGGCTGGCCTTTGGAATGGGTGCCGATTGTGTTGATTATCCTTCCCATTTTGCTGCCGCTGATTGACCAGTTGGGTTTTAATCTGTTGTGGTTTGGAATTTTGGTGGCGGTGAATTTGCAGACTGCTTGGCTATCACCGCCGGTGGCGTTGTCGGCTTATTTTCTCAAAGGGGTGGCGCCCGATTGGGAATTGAAAGACATATATTACGGCATGATGCAGTTCATGCTCATTCAATTATTGGGGTTGGCACTGATTATCATTTTCCCACAGATTGCCTTGTGGCTGCCGGAGATGATTTACGGCAAATAAACATGCCCGCGCATCGCCGAGCGGCAAATGTTTGTTTAATAATCTGCTGCGGTTATTGGTGAGCAGCGCAAATTCTGGCAAAATATCATCCGCCATGAAAGAAACTTTTCCTCAGCCGCCCCCGCGCGGTTTTCCCGCAGCGGCATATGCGCACCGCGTGACTGACATGCAGCGGCGCATGGCCGCCGCACAAGTGGATGCGCTGATTCTTACGACCGCCGCCGAGTTTGCTTATTTCAGCGGTTTTTGCACACAGTTTTGGGAAAGCCCAACGCGGCCGTGGTTTTTGCTTTTGCCGGCTGACGGCAAACCAATCGCAATTATTCCCGACATTGGCGAAGCCGCCATGCGCGATACGTGGCTGGATGATGTGCGCTGCTGGCCGTCGCCTCGTCCAGCCGATGACGGTATTTCTCTTTTGGCTGCCGCCGCCGGCGATGCCGCCAAACAACACGGACAAATCGGCATGGCTCTGGGGACGCAAAGCGCCATTCGCATGCCGATTAATGACTGGCAAAAATTAACCGAAGCGGTTCGCCCGGCCGTGGTGATTGATGTTAGTGATATTTTGCAGGCTCAGCGCATGATTAAATCGCCGCTGGAAGTGGAAAAAATCCGCCATGCCGCCGCGTTGACTTCCGCCGCTTTTACCGCTTTGCCCGCGATCGCCGCCGCCGGTTGGAGTGAGCGTGAAATTTGCCTGCTGCTGCGGCAGGATATTTTGCGGCGGGGCGGCGACTATTTGCCATATCTTGCCGCTGCTTCCGGGGTGGGCGGTTATGAAAAAATCATTATGCCGCCCACCGACAAAATCCCGCTGCCCGGTGATATTTTATTTATTGACACCGGGACGGTGTTCGATCATTATTTTTGCGATTTCAATCGCAATTATGCGATAGACAACCCTGCGGAGTCGGCACAGCAGGCGCATCGGCTTTTGTATGATGCGGTGAGCGCGGGCGCGGCGGCGGCCCGTCCGGGCGTACGGGCGAGTGAGGTATGGCGGGCGATGCGCGAGGTTTTGGGCGCCGCCGGCGGTGACGGCAGAATGGGACACGGCATCGGTTTGCAGCTGACCGAGCCGCCTTCTCTTGCGCCTGATGACCCCACTGTCTTAGCGGCTGGCATGACGCTGGCCATTGAGCCGAGCATGACCACAAAAGATGGTGCGCTACTTGTGTGCGAAGAAAACATTTTGCTGACTGATGATGGCGTATTGTGGCTAAGCACCCGCGCCGCACCAGAATTGCCGATTTTATCGGCGGCGGACAAATGACCGAGCCGCCGACTGTTTTCAATAATATGCGGGAAGATTTTGCCCTGCAACCTGTTGCCCCGCATGGGCGCATTGGTGTGGTGGCGTTGGCCACCGATGCGACCATTGAACAAGACATGCGAAGAATGCTGCCGCCCAAAGTGGAAATGTTTAGCAACCGCGTCCGCAATTTTAATCCGCTGACGGTGGAAAATTTGCGCGCCATGGCCGATGATATTACCCGCGCCGCTGCCGGCATTTTGCCCGGCTTAGGCGTGGATGTGATTGTTTACGCCTGCACTTCGGGCGCGGCGGCGATTGGTCATAATAAGATTCAGCATTATTTGCAACAGGCGCATCCTCATGCGGCGGTCAGCACGCCTTTATTGGCGACGCTGGCGGCACTGCAAAGTTTAGGAGCGCGCAAAATCAGCGTACTCACCGCATATCGGGACGACCTTAATGCCGCCATAGCGGAGAGCATAACCGCCGCCGGTTTTACTGTAATCAATATCAATGGTTTGGGTTTTGATGATGATTTAGAGGTTGCCTGTTTATCGCCGGCGGATATACGCCGCACGGCGATTGC
>JBPCWX010000015.1:0-13527 GCA_051009095.1 Gammaproteobacteria bacterium
ATCTCTGGAAAACCAAATAATGAAGTGTTTGGCAGCCGTGCCGCTTCGCCCCCAAAAATTTGCGCCCCTGCCGCTTGTAATGCCTTCTCCATTTCATCACGCAGCGTTTGCAGCCGTTTCGTCTCGGATGATTTCGCCATGGCAAAGGCTGCTCCCATGCCCACAATCCCGGGCACATTTTCGGTGGAAGACCGCCGCCCCTCTTCATGTCCGCCGCCGTCCAGCAAGGGCGCCCAATCAACCTCGCGCCGCACCAATAATGCCGCTGCGCCTTTGGGTCCATTTGCCTTATGCGCCGACAGAGTCATGGCATCAACCCCCAATGCGGCAAAATTGACGGGTATTTTACCCACTGCCTGCGCCGCATCAGTGTGCATGACGGCGCCGGCGGCTTTGACTTTTTGGGCTATCGCTGCCACATCATTCAGCACGCCCGTCTCATTATTCGCCAACATCACCGACACCAAAGCGACCTCACCGCCGGCCAATACGGCATCTAAATCATCCAGATCCAGCCGCCCTGCCCGATCCACTGCCAGCGGCACAAAAGTTCCACCGCCACGCCCCACCGTCCGCGCCGAACAGATAACGCAGGGATGCTCCGTTGCTCCGGCGGCAACAATCCCGCGCAGCGACATCAGCGCCACCCCTTTAATAATGGTGTTATTGCTTTCCGTGCCCGAAGCGGTAAAAATCACTTCATCGGCACGCGCTCCCACTGCCGCCGCAACTTGTTCACGCGCCGCCGCCACCGCATCATGGGCGCCGCGGCCAAAAGAATGGCGGCTCGACGCATTACCAAAATCATCCGCCCAAAACGGCGCCATAGCCTCAGCCGCCGCCCGATGAAGCGGCGTCGTCGCGTTATAATCCAAATAAACTGCCTTGCCGCTCATTTAGGCTCCAGCAATAATGTAAATGATACGCATTTTCATAAACGCTATTATAATTACCAAATATGCCCGCGCTTTCATTTCAGGACATCATTTTACGGTTGCAAGACTTTTGGCGGCAACAAGGCTGCGTCCTAATGCAGCCATATGACACCGCAGTTGGCGCTGGCACCTTTCATCCCGCCACCTTTTTGCGCGCCATCGGTCCGGAGCCGTGGTGCGCCGCATATGTGCAACCGTCGCGCCGTCCGCAAGACGGACGCAGTGGCAAAAATCCTAACCGCTTACAGCGTTATTATCAATTTCAGGTGGTGATGAAGCCATCACCGGACAATTTTCAAGATTTATATTTGCGCTCTTTGAAAGAATTGGGCGTGAATGCCGCCGACCACGACATCCGTTTTGTTGAAGATGATTGGGAATCGCCCACCTTGGGCGCGTGGGGGCTGGGCTGGGAGATTTGGCTAAATGGCATGGAAGTGTCGCAATTCACCTATTTTCAAGAAGTGGGCGGCATGGCGGCACGGCCGGTGACCGGCGAGATTACTTACGGCTTGGAACGGTTGGCCATGTTTTTGCAAAAATGCGACAATGTTCTTAATTTGCAATGGGCCGATAAAGAAGATTTGCCATGGGCGAATCATCTGAGTTACGGTGATATTTACGAACAAAATGAAGAAGAGCAATCGGACGATAATTTTGCCATCGGCGATTCCGACAAACTGCGCAAACAATTTGACGACGTGGAAGATGATGCGATTAAGCTACTGAGTTTTCAGGAAGAAAAATTGCGCCCTCTGCCGGCGTACGATACGGTGATGATATGCTCGCATTTGTTTAATTTGCTCGACGCGACCGGCGATATTTCTGTGTCAGAGCGCGCCGGCTACATTAACCGCCTGCGACGCTTAGCACGCCAATGCGCCCAAGTGTATTATAAATCGCGCGAAAAACGGGGCTTTCCACTGTGCCCCAAGGCGACGGCATGAGCGAAGCGCGCGAATGGATGCGGCGTTATCTGGTGGCTCATTCCCTGCTGGCGGGGGAAGTGAAATTATCGGGCGGCGGCACGGCAAATTTTTATTTTGACTGCAAACGCGCGACCTTGCAAGGCGAGTTTTTAATCCCACTGGCGGATTGGTTATTAGACCATGTCATACCGTCTTTGCCGACCCCGCCGACACTGTTTGGTGGCCCAACCTTGGGGGCGGATTTTATCGCCGCTGCCGCTGTTATGCGGGCGGTGCAGCGCGGCCTGCAGCCGACAACGGCGGCGATTGTGCGTAAGGAAGCCAAAAAACACGGCACCCAAAGCATGATCGAAAACGAACAACCCGCCGGTGCGGTTTTGGTGGTGGAAGATGTTATTACCACTGGCGGCTCCATCGCCCGCGCTTGTGATGAGTTTATATCGGCGGGGCATAAAATCGCCGGCATTGCGGCGATTATTGACCGCGAAGCGGGCGGTAAAGAAACCCTGGCGGCACGCTATGGCGCGCCAGTGTCAGCCTTATTCAGCAAGTCAGATTTTACGGAGTTGGCAAAGTGAAAACGACAAAATTTTTGCATTCGCTCATTTTTATGCTACAATTAGCACTCAACTTGGAGACAGACAAATGGCACAAGGCATTCATAAATTTTAACCTATACGCGGACCAAAATTCCGCACTTCTTCGGGCGCAACGATGAGCGAGGCGCAAGCGACTGTTTTTTTGTGGCTGGCATTTTTTTCTCTGGTGGCCGCCTGCTGGGGCGTGTGGTCAGGGCGGCGCACATCTCGTCAAAAAGCAACCTTGGATTTTATCGCCGATTACAACAATGACAGCCGCGTATCGGACGGCTTTCGCGTCATCAGAAAGAAGCCGCAAGATTTATCCACACCCGCAGACCGCGATGCTTTTCTTTTTTTAATGAATAAATTTGAAATACTTGCCATGGGATTAAAAAACGGCATTTATGACAAACGCATGGTTTCCGACACTTATGGCCGAGACCTGAGGGAAATTTACGCCCAATCAAAACCTCTGATTGAACATGTCCGCGTTCACGAAGCCGACAGCGAAGCCTTTTGCGAATTTGAGAAATTAGCCAATGCGGTTAAAACCAAAAATTCGCTGTGATTTTGGGCGATGGACGCGGCGGTCAATTAATCATTGCTTAGCATGACAAGCACTGCCCCCTTATTAGTGGAAATTCTCACGGAAGAATTGCCGCCCGCTTTGGTTTGGCGTTTGGCGGATGATTTTCCCAATGACCTGTTGACGGCGCTATGCGCCGCCGGTTTTGCCACCCAAGAATCGCCCCAAGCCCAGCGCGAAAAACTGGCGACGCCAAGACGCCTCATCGCTTTATTGCAAAATATCCGCACCGCTTCTCCACCGCAAACAGTTTTTCGCCGTGGTCCGCCACTTGCTGTCTGTTATGACAAAGACGGCGCACCGCTACCGGCATTGACCAAATTTATGCACACCGTCGGGGCGACCTGTGACCAAGAACTCAGCCGCATTAAAGAAAAAGAACGCGATTATGTTGCCTGGCAAGGCGAACAAAAAGGACGCCAACTTGCCGACGACTTGGCCGCCATAGTGGAAAAAGTATTATTGCACCTCAACGCCCCGCGCCTGATGCGCTGGGGCAGCAATGATTATAAATTTATCCGCCCCGTGCGCGGCGTGATGATGATGCACGGCGACACTGTCATCGGCGGCAAAATAATGGGGATTGCCGGCGGCGATAAAACTGTGGGGCATCGCGTTTTGGCTACGACTCCTGTGTCTCCCTTATCCGCCGCCCAATACCCGCAAGCCATGCGCGATGAAGGCAGCGTCATTGTTGCTCTTGACCAGCGCAAAGAAAATATTCGCAAGCAGTTATGGGCGGTAGCGGGTGATAAAAATTGCACGCCCAATTTGCGCCCCGTGGACGGTCATGATTCTGGGCAAGCCGATATTTCTTACGCCGATGAGGAATTATTAAATGAAGTCACCGCAATGTGCGAAATGCCCACCGTTTATTGTGGCACCATGGAGGCGGAGTTTTTGTCGCTGCCACATTTTTGCGTCATCGGCTGCATCAAAAAACATCAGCGATACTTTCCTGTCTATCAGCAGGGCAAACTATCACCGCATTATTTATTGGTTGCCGACAACGCGCCTCCTCATCCGGCGGCGATGATTGACGGCTTTAACGCGGTTTTGCGGGCACGCTTGCGCGATGTGGAATTTTACCTTGCCGAAGATAAAAAGCTTTCCGCCAAGGCTGCTTTGAATAAATTAAAAAACATTGTTTATCATAAAAAATTGGGTAGTCAATTTGTCCGCGTCGAGCGATTGCAAAAAATCGCCGCCAATATCGCCGAATTAATGAATTTGGACAAGGCGCAAAAAGAGATGCTTGATAATGCGGCGCGGCTTTGCAAAGCGGATTTGGCAACGCAGATGATTAATGAATATCCAGAGTTTGAAGGCAAAATGGCGGCGGAATATTTTTGCCCGCACAATGAAAAACTGGCCAAACTTGTCCGCTGGCATAACTGTTATGAAAGCGACCACCAGCACCGCCGCCGATTTTCGCCGATGACCTCACCGCCCGCCGCGGCGCTCATGCTCGCCAATCACTTGGAAAAATTAATCGGCATGTTTGGCATCGGCGAAAAACCCAGCGGCAACAAAGACCCGCATGGCTTGCGCACAGCGGCGGCTGAGGTTGCCGCCATTATTAAAGGGCAAGCGGCATCCATGCAAACCGCAGCCCTCATCGCCGCCGCCCGCCGCGCCTTTGATGATTTACCGTGTGCTGATAATATCAACGAGAATGAAATTGCCGCTTTTATCGCCGAGCGCGAGCGTCATCGGATCTTGCTGATTCACCAAACCATAATCAGCGGCGGGAGCGGCGGCGAATCACCGCCCAGCGCATCACGCGACAACGCAACCCGCAGTATTCTTAACGCCATTTTTGCCCATCCGTCTCTGCTGCTTGCGGATATTGAGCCCAAATTTAATGCGCTGAATAGTTTTTTGCGCCTTCCCGCCGCCGCTTCTCTCATTGCCGCCAACAAACGCATAAGCAATATTTTTCGCAAATCCGAGGTCGCTGCCACTTCTTTGCCACCGCCCAACGAGTCTTTATTTGCCGAAACCGCCGAACATGCCTTACACCACACCATCAGCACACTACAAGGCAAAACAGCCGCTTTTATCGCGCAAAAAAAATTCGCCGAAGCATTAGAATCCACAGCCGCCGCTGCCACACCGGTGGCCGATTTCTTTGCCCAGGTCATGGTCAACGCCGAAGATAAAAAAATCCGCCGCAACCGCTTTGCCTTATTAGCGCAGCTGCAAGCATTGCTAAACAGCGTCGCCGACATCGCCAAATTATCAGGATAATATATCTGTCATGTGGATTAAATGGCTTGTTGGCGGAGTGCTGCTTTATGTTGCGGTTACCGCTTTATTGTGGCGGCAGCAGGAGCGAATGCTCTTTCCCGCCAAAGCCGCACCACGCCATAATATCGCCGCCTTAGCCGCTTGGGCGATAGAGATTACCGCCCCCGATGGCACCGTTTTGCGTGGCTGGCTGCACCCCGGCGCCACCGGCAAAACCGCTGGCGACTGTGAATTACTGATTTATTTTGGCGGCAACGCCGAGGAAGTGTCAGACGGCGTTTTGCATGATGGCGAACAATTTAACTTCCCGCAGTTATATGTGAATTATCGCGGCTATGGCCAGAGCGACGGCAAATTATCGCAAGATGCGCTGCGGCAAGACGCACTTTTGATATTTGATGAAATTACCGCTCGCCTCAATATTGCACCCGACAAAGTCGGTGTTTTGGGACGCAGTTTGGGCACTTATCCCGCGGCTTATTTGGCCGCTCACCGCGACATCGGCAAGTTGGCATTGGTCACGCCGTTTGACAGCGCCCTCAATATCGCCCGCAGCCGCTATCCAATTTTTCCCGTTAAGATGCTGCTGCGCCACCCGCTCGAGACAACCGCTGTCGCCGCGCGCGTTCGCGCCCCGACACTTTTTTTGCTGGCCGAAAAAGACCGTGTGGTAGCGCGTTCGCGCAGCCAAAATTTAATCAATCATTGGCCGCCGCCGCACACCGTCATGGTGCTGCCGCAAACAACGCACAATCATATGCAAACCGCATCATACTGGTTGGCTTTGCGTGACTTTTTTTCCAACCATCACGACCGACAATGAACCAATCCCGCCGCGAATTGCTGCCCTCCATCCAATCTCCCGCCGAGGTGCGGGCCCTGTCGGCGTCTCAGTTGCCGCAGCTGGCGGACGAATTGCGCGCTTTTTTGCTGAACGTGGTGAGTCGCGTGGGCGGGCATTTATCATCCAATTTGGGTGTGGTGGAATTAACCATCGCCCTGCATTATGTTTATAACACACCTTACGATTCGCTGGTGTGGGATGTGGGGCACCAAACATATGGCCACAAGGTGCTGACTGGACGGGCGGCGGCATTGGAGACCATCCGCCAACAGGGTGGACTGTCGGGTTTTCCGAGCCGCGGCGAAAGCGAGTATGACACTTTTGGCACCGCCCATTCCAGCACTTCCATTTCTGCCGCGCTGGGCATGGCAGTGGCCGCGGCGCAGCGCGGTGAAAAACAACGGGTCGCAGCAATTATCGGGGATGGCGCCCTATCTGGCGGCATGGCTTTTGAGGCGCTAAACAATGCCGGCGACTTGAAAGACATTGATATTTTGGTAATCCTCAACGATAACGAAATGTCCATATCGCCGGCAGTGGGGGCTATTAATAATTATTTGGGGCGCATTTTGGCGAGTCGCTTTTATGGCAAAATGCAGCAGGGAGGACGACGCATATTATCCGGCATGCCGATCATGCAGCGCTTTGCGCACCGCACCCACGAACATATAAAAGGCATGGTTTTGCCCGGCACGCTGTTTGAGGAATTTGGCTTTAATTATGTGGGACCCATTGATGGGCATAATCTGCCGCTATTAATTTCCACTTTGTCAGGTTTGCGGGATTTACCGGGGCCGCAATTTTTGCACTTGGTCACGGTGAAAGGGCGCGGCTTTGAAAAAGCGGAAGCAGATCCGGTGCTTTATCACGGGGTGGGAAAATTTGAGCCGGCGCACGGCATTGCCCCGATGAAAGTGGAAAAAAACTGCTCCCCGCCGGCATACACTCAGGTTTTTGGCGACTGGCTATGTGCCACTGCCGCCCGCATACCAAATCTGGTCGCCATTACTCCGGCCATGCGCGAGGGCTCCGGTTTGGTTGAGTTTGCGCAGAAGTTTCCGTCCCGTTATTTTGATGTGGGCATTGCCGAGCAGCATGCCCTAACCTTTGCCGCCGGCTTATGTTGTGGCGGCATGAAGCCGGTGGTGGCCATATATTCGACTTTTTTACAACGCGGTTATGACCAACTGATTCACGACATTGCCATTCAGAATCTGCCGGTGGTGTTTGCCATCGACCGCGCTGGCTTGGTGGGAGCCGACGGGGCGACACATCACGGCGCATTTGATTTATCTTATCTGCGCTGCGTGCCTCATATGACGATAATGGCTCCGGCGGACGAGAACGAATTGTGGCGAATGCTCAACACCGCGCTCACCGTGCCCGGTCCAACGGCAGTGCGCTACCCGCGCGGCGGCGGAGCGGGCGCAAACATTGTGCGCGATGAGCAAACCATACCACTGGGCAAAGGCGAGATTATTCACCAGGGAAAAACGCTGGCAATATTGGGCCTCGGTGCCCCGACAAGAGCAGCGGCAAAAGTGGCAAAAGCACTGTCAGCGACAGCAGTCAATATGCGTTTTATCAAACCGTTGGATGAGGAATTAATTGTGCACCTGGCCGAAGTGCATGATTATCTGGCGACGGTGGAAGAAAATGTATTATCCGGCGGTGCCGGCGATGCGGTGTCGGCATGTTTGCGCCATCATAATATAAACAAACCTCTGTTGCAATTAGGGTTGCCCGATCAGTTTATTGCCCACGGCACGCAGGCGCAGTTGCTTGCCGCAGTCGGATTGGATGAGGCCGGCATTCGCCACAGTCTGGAGTCTTGGCTGGCAAAATTTGGGCGGCAGCCAACATCGGAGCATAAATAATCAGAGGCATAAACACCGTTTGCCGAGTCATCAAAACCTCTGGCATAACCACCCAATGATTGCCCGCATCCCACAGAGCGCGCCCAACCTGGTCGCTGCTAATTGCATTGTCGCCGCATAATGGTTGGCACTTTGCGCGCATCACCGCCGGCACTGTCGACAATGGCTTTTTGCCGTTGCCGCTGCCGCCCAGAGGTAAAACAATTATCCACGGCATTGGCTTTTATCACCTCCAAATTCGGTTTTCCGTCTTCCTGATTATTCTTCGCTTCATGCCCCCCGATGCCGGTGGCAATCACCGTGACCCGCATGTCTTCTCCCATGCTCTCATCATACACCAGCCCCAAAAACCGCTCTGAATTACAGTTTGGCGCTTTTTCGCTGATCGCATCTTGCACCGCTTCCGATTCACTCATTCTAATTTGCTCGGGGTGACCGGTGATATTCACCAAAAAATGACTTGCCGTGGATAAGTCCGAGTCTTCCATCAGCGGGCAGCACAGAGCCTCTTGCGTCGCCTGCACCGCCCGGTCGGGCCCGCTGGCACAGGCCGAGCCCATGACCGCTTTGCCGTTTGCCGACATCACCGCGCGCACATCGTTAAAATCCAAATTCATCTCACCCGGCTTAGTGATAATTTCCGAAATGCCGCATACCGCGTTATACAGCACATCATTGGCCGCCTGTAAAGCCTGGTGACAAGTCACATCACCCAGCACCCGCGCCAAATTGTCATTGGGCACGACCAAAAGCGAATCGACATTCGCCGACAAGACCTGCAAACCTTCGCGCACAATGCGTTCGCGATTCTCAGTGCGAAAAGACAAGGCCACCACCGCCACGGTGAGCGTGTTTTCTTCGCGGGCAAGCCGGGCAATCACCGGAGACACCCCGGTCCCCGTGCCTTTGCCAATGCCGGCGGCGATAAACACCATATCATAGCCGCGCACCAATTCCTGCAACCGCCGCGAATCTTGTTCGGCGGCTTCTGCCGCAATTTTATAATTGGCGCCCGCGCCCAAACCACGGGTTACATTCTCACCGATCTGCACGCATTCCGCACCGTTGATCTGCGACAAGGCCTGCGCATCGGTGTTGACAGCGGCACACTCAATGCCGGCAACCGGTCGGTTTTGCAAACAGCGAATGATATTGCCACCGCAACCGCCCACTCCGACCACGCGAATCCGCGCCGGTGATTTTTGCTCGTCTAAAAATTCAATGTTCATGTCAGTTCCTTTCGTTCTATGTGATTTGCTCAAAATAACCCAAACCTGAGGCTAAGCCTTGTCTGCAAAAGTGTCGCGCAGCCAGTTGGTCAGCCGCAGCCAAATATTCTCTTGGCGGCGAACCCGCTCAGTGTCGCGATGATATACCGCCGCCATCTCCAAAAGCCCTATGCCCACCGCAAAACGCGGGCTGGCTACAATTTCATGATTTTGCCCGCGATAACGCGGCCGCCCAACGCGCGTCGGCATATTGAGTTTTGCTGCTGCAGCCTCGGCAATGCCGGGAAGCAAGGCGCCATCGCCAACCAGCACCAACCCTCCTGACAAAGGATGCTCGCCGCCAAAAGGCTCAAGTTTCTCGCCGATAGTCTCCAAAATTTCATCCACCCGATGACTGATGGTATCGCGCACCACCGGCATTGACTGACGGCTTTCGCCACTGCCACCCGCATCAAACAAAGAAATAAACTCGCCACCGTCTCCGACCACCCCGATTTGTTTTTTGGCCCGCTCCGCCGAATCCAAGGAGGCGTGATGCATATGGGCAATGTCGCTGTGAATATCATCTGAAGCCATGGCAAAAGAAAAAGTCTGCCACACCACGCCCTGAGAATACACCACCACATCGGTGGTGCCGGCGCCAATGTCGGCCACACAAACGCCAAGCTGTTTTTCGTCTTTGGAAAGCACACTTTTGGCTGCCGCCAAGCCGGCAAAAATAAATTGTTGCTCAATGCTGGCGCCGCATTGCAGCAAACATTTTTCCATATCCGACAAAGCATTGCTGGACGCCAAGATCAAATGCACATCACCGGATAATTTATGCCCGCTCATTCCCAGCGGCTGATGAATGCCGGTCTGCCCGTCCAACTGATAGTCGCGGTCCAAGGTCGCAATCACTTTGATGCCCGGGCGATGCGCAACTTCGGCGCGCGCCATGGCTTTAACTTTGCTGATGTCCGACATGGAGACACTCATCTCGCTAATCACGGTTGACCCGCTGGCATCGGCACCGTCGAGGTGCTCGCCAGACACGGCCGGCCACACTGACTGCACGCGATAATTAGACATAATTTCAGCCTCTTTAATGGCGTTGCCCAAGCTCGCCGTCGCTTCTTCAATATTCACCACTCGCCCTTCGCGAATGCCGCGGGCCGGCACTTCGCCCACGCCCAGCAAGCGCAGCGATTGATCCGGCAGCACTTCCGCCACCAAAGCGCGCGTCGCGGCGCCGCCAAAGTCCACTGCCGCCAAGGCGGGGCCCGTGCGCTTTGGCCCGCCGCTTTTTTTGTCTTCATTGTTTTTCATATGCCTTCCTCCGCGACTTCGTCGATGATGATGGAAAATCCAAGTTCGTAGCGCAAGTCAACCGCTTTGAGAGCGGCAAAACGCTGTCGCAGCGGTGCCGCATGACGCACATAACGCCGTATTCTTTCATCGCGAGTACTACGCCCCAAATACAAAACCAAACCGTCTTCCAAAAACACTCTCCACGCGCCGTTTTCGTCCACCTGTAACTGCATAATGCGCTCTTCCAAAGGCAACAGCAAAGCGTTTGCCCGACGATAAAAATCAGCCATGCTGGCCGCTCGCCCCACCGGCCCGGTAAAAATGGGCAGCCGCTCCTCTGCCTTGCCAACATAACGGCGGCCTTGTTCATCCACTAAACCGCCATCTCCCCATACCGCCAAAGGTCGCCGCGTGACAAGTTCCACTTCCAGCGTGTCGGGCAAACGGCGGCGCAAGCGGGCTTCGGCCACGGTGGGCAGTTTTTCTATTTTTTCCCGCCACGCCGACAAATTTAACAACAATAAGTTTTTACCGCGCAAGGTGCTGAGCACCCCTGCGGTTTCGGCATATGCCGCCGCATTGCCGCCGATGATGCGATAATGACGCAGCACCGCTTCTTGCCATGCTTCCCACACAAACGCCCCCGCAGCGGCAACAAAAAACAGTAACAGCCAACGCCGCATTATTTTGCCCCCAGCCAAATGCGCCGCACCAGCGCATCATAATCCACCCCCACTGCCGCCGCCGCCATGGGGACAAGACTGTGCGACGTCATGCCCGGCACCGTGTTAACCTCCAAAAACTGCACCCCTCTGTCGCCCACGATAAAATCCACCCGCCCCCAATGGGTGCAGCCCAAAGAAGTAAAAGCCGCCAAAGATTGCTCTGCATAACGCGTTTCTTCGTCATGCGACAGCCCACACGGACAAATAAAATCTGTTTCATCTGATACATATTTGGCGTGATAGTCATAAAATGCGCCGCGCGCACGAATGGCAATAAGCGGCAAAACTTCGCCGTCCACAATCGCCGCGGTATATTCATCGCCAACAACCAACTGCTCAATCATCGCAGGCGCACCTTCGGTGAGCGCCGCAGCAATCGCCCCCGGCAACGCCGCGGCTTCATGCACCGGGGAAGCATTGGTGCTGGAGCCGCCGCAAGAAGGTTTGACAAATAATGGCAAGCCCAAGGCGCTAATCACTTGCGGCGATTCCGCCGGGCTGGCCGCCAACACCCATGACGGCGTGGGAATATCCGCTGCCCGCCACATCATTTTGGCACGGTGCTTGTCCATCGCCAAGGCCGAGCCTAAGACACCGCTGCCGGTAAAGGGCAACTTTAACATTTTAAGCGCACCTTGAATTTCCCCGTTTTCACCGGCGCCACCGTGCAACATATTAAACACGCAGCCGCCCGCCGCAACCGCCTCAGCCACCGGGTGGGCGGCGGGGTCAAAGCCCTGTGCATCAATGCCCTGCCGCCGCAAAGCGGATAAAACCATCTCGCCACTTTGCCATGAAACTTCACGTTCTGGCGACACCCCGCCCAAAAAGACCAGCGTTTTATCCGCCATATTTTTCCTCCTGTCCGACAATGCTCACTTCGGGCTGCAGCAAAATGCCGGTCTTATCGGCAACCACTTGCTGCGTGAGTAGAATTAATTGCTCAATATCGGCGGCAGTCGCCGGCCCCGTGTTGATGATGAAATTCGCATGTTTGGCGGACACCACGGCACCGCCGACAGCGTGCCCTTTAAGCCCGCACGACTCAATCAAAAATCCCGCCGCTTGGCCCGGCGGATTGCAAAAAACCGAGCCGCAACTTGCCGCACCGATGGGCTGTGTCTGTTTGCGTGCCTGCAACATGGCCTGCACACGAGCGCGCGCTGCCGTCGCTGATGTCGGCGGCGCAAAGTGCAACCAAGCGGCGGCAAAAATCGGCGCCTTGCCGTTCTTAGCCCGGACATGGCGATAGCCAATGTCAAAATCATCCGCGCTCCGTTCCACACTGCCGCCTTTTTCCAATACTAACACACGCGTGACATGCCGCCATATTTCGTCACCATGGCAACCCGCATTCATGTTGAGTGCGCCTCCCACCGTGCCCGGCACCCCCACTAAAAAAGCGGCATCGGCAAAACCGGCGGCTGCCGCAAAACGCGCTAACTTAGGACAGCCAACCCCCGCTTCAACATACACCCCGCCCTCTTGCAATCGCATCTCGGACACACCCGGAGGAATACGCGCCACCACTCCGTCAATGCCGCCATCCCGCACCAGCAAATTGCTCCCATGACCAACAAACAGGGTTTTTGCGGCACGCTCATCGTGACGGCAAAAATCGCTTAGCGCCGCCAAATCGGCAGGCTCAAAAAATTCCCGCGCCGGACCGCCAACGCGCCAAGATGCCAAGCGCGACATCGGATAATGGTGCCGCCAACGCCCGCGCATCATGCCGCCTCCCGCAACATCGCCGGCAAAGCACCGATGCTGCCCGCCCCCATGGTGACGATAACATCATCCGCGCGCGCGTGCTGATAAATCAAACGCCGCGCCTTTGCCAGGTCCCCAGCCAAGGCAAAGGCAGCGCCGCGTGCGCGTAAAGCCGAGGCCAGCGCCTTACTGTCGGCACCGCGTATCGGCTCTTCACCCGCAGGATAAACGTCCAGCAACAGCAGCTCATCCGCTACCGCCAGTGATGCGACCAAGCCCGCCCGCACATCGCGGGTACGGGTATAGCGGTGCGGTTGAAAAACCAACAATAACCGCCGTCCCGGATAAGCCCCGCGCAACGCCGCCAAAGTAGCGTCAATCTCCGTTGGGTGGTGCGCATAATCATCAATCAAAAGTGCCATGCCGTTGCTAACGGCAATTTCGCCATAGCCTTCCAAGCGCCGCCGCACCCCATGAAAGCCACCCAATCCCGCCGCCATGGCATCCACATCGGCGCCCAGCTCCCACGCCGCAGCGCATGCACCGGCGGCATTTTGGACATTGTGCCGCC
>JBPCWX010000016.1:0-11631 GCA_051009095.1 Gammaproteobacteria bacterium
TTGACCCATTGGTGCGATGGACGCAGGATTTGCAATTTGAACCTCGTCTTGCCGAGTCTTGGGAGCGGATTGATGAGTTGACCATGCGGTTTAATTTGCGCCGAGGCGTGAAATTTCATAGCTTCAACGACTTAACCGCCACGGATGTATGCTGGACTTTTGCGCGGCTAAAAGAGAGCCCGGACTTTAAGGGATTGTTTGAGCCTTTTGTGTCGTGTGAGGTTAAAGGCGATTATGCCCTTGACTTAGTAACTGCCAGACCTTATCCGCTGGTGCTACACCAAGCGACTTATATTTTTCCCATGGACAGCAAGTTTTACACCGGTTCCGACGCCAGCGGCAAGCCCAAAGACGCCGTGGTCAAACACGGCGATTCTTTTGCCTCAAAAAATATCTCTGGCACCGGGCCATATGTCATCACTTCACGCGAGCAGGGGGTGCGGGTGGAATTTAAGCGCTTTGCCGATTATTGGGACAAAGACAGCAAAGGCAACGTGGACACCATTGTTTTCACTCCCATCTCGGGAGCGGCGACGCGGGTAGCGGCTTTGTTGTCGGGTGATGTCGATTTTATTGCGCCAGTGCCGCCCACCGATTTGGAGCGTCTGCGCAATGATGATAAGGTGGATTTGGTAACCCTGCCGGGCACGCGCATCATTACTTTTCAAATGAACCAAAAGCGTAATCCAGCACTGGCTCAGCAAAAAGTGCGTGAGGCGATTGTTTATGCCGTCAATAACGCCGGCATTGTGGAAAAACTTATGAGGGGATTTGGCAAGGCGGCGGCACAGCAAAGCCCGCCCGGTTATGCCGGACATAATCCTAACTTAAAGCCCCGTTATGATTTGGAGCGGGCGCGCCAGTTGCTGGCCGAGGCGGGCTATCCCGACGGTTTTTCCATGAGCATGATGGCGCCCAACAACCGCTATGTCAATGATGACAAAATCGCCGAAGCGGTCGCCGGTATGCTCGGCAAAATCGGCATTCAAGTGGAATTAACCACCATGCCCAAGGCGCAGTATTGGCCGAAATTTGATGAACGCGCCGCTGATATGATGATGATTGGCTGGCATTCTGATACTGAAGACTCCGGCAATTTTAGCGAGTTTTTGCTGATGTGTCCCGATGCGGAAACTGGCTATGGTCAATACAACAGCGGTAATTATTGCAATCCCACTCTTGACCGTTTGGTGCTGGATGTGCAATCCGAAGTCAATGACAAAGTGCGGGCGGTGCGTTTGCAAAAGGTGGAGGAGATCGCCTATAAAGACGCCGCTTTTGTGCCGCTGCACTGGCAAAATTTGGCTTGGGGCGCGCGTAAAGGAGTAAACATTGAGCCAATTGTCAATGTGTTTAACTTTCCCTATTTAGGGGACTTGCAAATGAACTAACCGAGAGAGAGGGGTAAGGAGGACGCCGCGCCCGCCCCAGCGGGCGTGGTTTTTTAATAGCTTGGGACAAGACGGATATTTTTATGCTTAAATCATCATAATGCTTTTATTTTTGGGCAAGCGCATGGTGCAGGGCGCAGCGGTGATGCTGGTCATCAGCTTGCTGGCTTTTTCCATTCGCGGCGAATTGGGCGACCCACTGCGGGAGCTGGTGGGGCAAGCCGTGTCGGAAGAAGTGCGCCAGCAGCTGCGCGAGGAGATGGGATTGAATGAGCCTTTCCTCATTCAATACGGACAATTTCTTAAGAAAGCATTGGGCGGCGATTTTGGTGATTCGTATTTTTTTAAGAAACCGGCATTGGAAGTTATTTGGGCTAAATTTCCCGCCACTTTGGAATTGGTGCTGGCGGCGGCATTTCTCATTATATTGCTGTCGGTGCCGGCCGGCGTGTATTGCGCCATTCGCCCGCGCGCGTGGCTGGCACGGGGCATTATGATGGTGAGCATTATCGGGATCTCCATGCCGATTTTTCTAACCGCCATTTTTTCCATTTATTTGTTTTCGGTGCAGCTTGGTTGGCTGCCTTCTTTTGGACGGGGTGATGTTGCGCCATTGTTTGGTTTGCTGTGGAACAGCAGCTTTGCCACCGTGGACGGCTTGCAGCATCTGGTGCTGCCGGCATTGGCGCTGTCGGGCATTATGCTGCCGCTGTTTATCCGTCTTATCCGTGCCGAAATGTTGGAGGCGCTGGGGGCTGATTATGTGCGTTTTGCTCAGGCCAAAGGAATCTCCGCGCGGCGCGTATATTTTGTTCATGCACTCAAAAACACCATGTTGCCGGTCATCACGGTCGGCGGGGTGCAGATTGGCACGCTGTTGGCATATGCCATTCTCACCGAGTCTGTTTTTCAATGGCCAGGCATGGGTTTTTTGTTTTTGGAAGCGGTCAATCGGGTTGACACACCGCTGATTGTGGCTTATTTAATTATAGTCGGGGCGATCTTTGTGCTGGTCAACACCGCGGTGGACATGATTTACACCGTGGTCAATCCTGCTGTGCGCGTGAGTGGACGGGCCGGATGAGCACGTTGCTGCAAAGCGTGGTGTGGTATCGTTTTCGGCGCGATGGCGTGGCGCAGGCGGCTTTGCTGTTGTTTGTGCTGTTTGCTTTGGCGGCAGCGATGGCCGGATGGATTTCGCCGTACAATCCATATGACCCATTGCAAATTGATGTGATGGATGCGGAAATTCCACCGGCATGGGAAGCAGGTGGGGACCAGCGTTTTATGCTTGGCACCGATGCCCAAGGGCGCGATTTGCTGAGTGCCGCCTTGTATGGTATGCGGATTTCCATCATCATCGGTATTTTTGCGGTGCTGCTGCAAGCCGCGCTCGGCGTGAGCATTGGTTTATTGGCGGGCTATGCGGGAGGACGAATAGATGCGGCGCTGATGCGGATTTCTGATATTCAGTTGTCGTTTTCTTCTTTTATGGTGGCGATTGTGGCGTTGGCGGTTTTTCAAGCGCTGTTTGGCGTGACGCGTTATGAAGAATTGGCGCCGTATATGCTCGTCTTAGTGATTGGCGTGTCAGAATGGCCGCAATATGCCCGGGCGGTGCGGGCGGTAACGCTGGCGGAGAAAGAAAAAGATTATGTTGCGGCGGCGCGGGTGAGCGGATATTCGCCGGGGCGGGTGATGTTTCGCCATATCTTGCCCAACACGATGACGCCGGTGCTGGTGATTTCCACGGTGCAAGTGGCCAATGCCATTATCACTGAGGCGTCTCTGTCTTTTTTGGGCTTGGGCATGCCGGTGACGCGCCCGTCACTGGGGTCGCTTATTCACGCCGGCTTTGAGTATGTTTTTAGCGGTGTTTGGTGGATAACGTTCTTTCCCAGCGTGGTGCTGGTGCTGCTGATTTTATCGGTCAATTTATTGGGTGATTTTTTGCGCGATGCGCTCAATCCCAAAGCCGATAAATTTTAACCGTGATAATGGCGGCAGGATAACCCGGCGCGAAAATAGTCATTCAGGCGCCGGTAATTTTTCCTCTACCCCGCCGAGGGTGCGAATATCACTCTTTAATCTTTCAATATAAAACAGCCATTGCGGGTTGGGCGGGACGTTGAATTTTTCCGCTTGTTCGGCATATTGCTGCGCTTTTTCCAAATCTCCGATGCTGAGGTAATACCGTCCCAAACCGATGTGTGATGGGGCAAAATATGGTGCCAAGGCCACGGCGCGCAAATAATGCGGTAATGGATCTTCATCGCCCATCGTGGTGCTGAGCTGCGCTAAATTCAATAACGCCTGTGGTGTTTCCGCATAACTTAGGGATTGTAGCAGCAGCTCTTTGGCGGTTTTAAAATCCTCTGACTGGATGGCCTGCACTGAGCGGTCGGTGTATATTTGCGCCAAGCCGGCGTTGGTGCGTGAGGCATATGGCTCTTTCAATCCCAACGCTTGTAAATAATGCTGCTCGGCAATTTGTGGCTGATTCTTGCGCATAAAAGCATTTCCCAAAATAAAATTTCCAGCTCTGGTGTCATTTTGCCAGTTGCGTGTTACCGGATAACTGCCCGCCAGCAGCGCCACCCACACCATACCATAGATTAATAATCGCTGGCGTAGCAGGGCGCGACTTTCCAGCAGCCAGCATAAACCATAGCCGGAAAAGATAATCAGCAAAATAATGATCGGCATGCGTAGGCGCGAGGCGACAAAGGACAGCGACAAGCCAATGACATATCCGCCCAGCACAACCAGGAGCGGGGCGGCGCGCCATTGGCGCCGATAAATTGCAATGAACACGCCCAATATTCCCAGCGGAAGGTATAAGAAGCCCGAAAATAAAAGAAAAAACGGCAGCCCCAAGACGGCGGATTGATTCTTAAAAAAGTAAATTTGCTTGTTGTTGGAATATTCCAATAAATCAAAAACAAACAGAAAACGCCGCCATGACAATTCCAAGAAACCCGGGCAATCATCACCGTTAGGGCGTTCGCAGGTAAAAAAATTGTTGGCGATAAATTCCACCGCTTTTTGCGACCAATAGCCAGAAATCTCTGACGGTTTCACGGCGCGGCCATATTCTTCTTCGACCATGCGGCGGGTGTCTTCCACGCCACCCCACCAATCGGCGCGGGCGTACGGCAAAATCGCAGTCCGCCCATCAGCATATTCATTGTTGCCAATGTAAAAATTGACTCCAGTGTAATAGGTGATGGGGACAAAATCATCCAACACCACATAATTGCGAATGGTGACCGGTGAGATGACCAGCAAGGCGCAGCCGATAAATACAAACGGCAGCAGTAATTTTTTACGCCACACGAACAGCATAAGCGCGAACATAACAAAAATAATCGGCATATAGTTTTGGCGGATGAGGGCGCCGATGCCAAAAAGGAGTCCTAACAGCACCACATTTTTCAGCGTGGGATTATCCAATGAGGTGATGCAGTGGTTGACGATGAGCAGGGTGATAAACACGGCCAGCGAGGTGACCAGCAATTCACCGTCAAAATAAATCAGCATCCAGCAAAAGGTGGCGATGATGCCGGTTATCAACGCCGGGGAAAAACCAAATAACCGCTCGGCAACGCGCATTGCCAACACCACCGAAGCCGCGCCCAAGGCGGCCATCAGCAGCCGCGGCAAAATAAAACCTTCGCCAAAAAGCGCATATACCCCGCCCAATAAATACATGTAAACCGGGCTGCGATAATATGGCTGGTCTCCTAACACATCACCGCCGGCGACTCCTTGGGCCACTTCGTGGTGATACAAACCATCCATGGTTGGATTGTCAAAAAGGGGCGAATCGGCAATAGATAAAATGTATGCTACGCGGGTGAGCAACGCCAATAAATAAAAGCCGAGATAGACCCAGATTTTGTGGTCGGCGGCAAATTGCTCAAGCCGCCCCCCCCACCAGATGGGCGGTTTATCGATGGCGTATTTTCTGCGTTTTTTGGTCATTTGTCGCCGCCGGGTTTAGTGCGTCAATTCCCCGGCAAAATAGCGCTGCGCCATGGTCGTCAGGGGCAGCGGTTTAATTTTTACCGCTTGTCCGGCAGTGCCAAAGGCCTCCAGGCGGGAGCGGCAAACATCGCGCATTTTGGCAATGGCGGGTTTGTTAAATTTGCGCGGGTCAAATTCGCTGGGGTTATCTTGGGCCATTTTGCGATATTGTCCGATAATGGCCATGCGGCAGTCAGTGTCAATGTTTACTTTACGGACGCCGTGTTTGATGCCTTCGGCAATTTCTTCCACCGGCACGCCAAAAGTTTGCGGCATCTCGCCGCCGTGGTCGTTGATAATATCTTGCAATTCTTGCGGCACACTGGAAGAGCCGTGCATCACCAAATGCAGGTTGGGCAGTCGGTTATGAATGTTGCGCACCACATCAAGCGCCAGAATGTTGCCGTCTGGTCGGCGGGTGAATTTATAAGCGCCATGCGACGTGCCGATGGCGACGGCAAGCGCATCGACTTGCGTTTCTTTAACAAATTTTTCCGCTTCGGCGGGGTCGGTGAGCAGCTGCTCATGACTGAGGGCGCCCTCAAATCCATGTCCGTCCTCTTTTTCGCCTTGGCCGGTTTCCAAAGAACCGAGACATCCCAATTCGCCTTCCACGGAGACGCCGATGAGGTGCGCCATATCACACACACGGCGGGTGACGGCGGCGTTATAGTCATAATCGGCCGGTGTTTTGGCGTCTTCCTGCAAAGACCCATCCATCATTACGCTGGTAAAATTATTGACCATCGCAGACAAGCAGGTTTGCGGGTTGTTGCCGTGGTCCAAGTGCATCACCACCGGGATATGCGGCCACATTTCCACGGCGGCCTGCATGAGATAGCGCAAAAAAACATCGCCCGCATATTGTCTTGCTCCTCGGCTGGCTTGAATAATAACGGGAGCGTCAGTTTCATCGGCGGCTTGCATAATCGCTTGAATTTGTTCCATGTTGTTGACATTAAAAGCGGGGACGCCGTAGCCGTGTTCGGCGGCATGGTCCAAGAGTTGCCGTAAAGTGATAAGTGCCATGGAGGTTTTCCTCAGGTTGTCCAAAAAACTGTTATTTTACCTTGCATGGTATTCATGGGGATGATGTGCGCACAAAAAGCAAGGATAAAAAATAATGGCTGATTTGCCGCAGGGTTAATATTAACCAGCCTATTTTACAAAAACGCACCTTATAAATCATCAATATATTCGCCGCAGATTTTTCTTGACGGGTGAAAATTCATCGCGGCAAAAGGCATCAAGGCAATAAAAGAATGGTTTAATAATCAATGTGAACAGACTAATTTTGACGGCAAAGAATTGCCGCCCCTCAGGTTTTATTTAATCTGATGATGTCATTGGCTCAGAAACACGCCGGCATTGCCGCCGCCTCACGCGGATATAGTTTAATAGAAATTGCGCTGGCATTGCTGGTGCTGGGGATTTTATTGAGTGCGGTGCTGCTGCCTTTGCAGGCGCGGTTGACCACGGAGCAGCTGCATGAAGTTGACAACACCTTGGAGCAAGCGCGCACGGCAGTGGTGGCTTTTGCCATTTCTCACCGCACCGCGCATCGGCAATTAGACTATGACGGAGTCATATATGATATTCCTGCGGGGCGGCCTTATTTGCCGTGTCCGGATATTGACAATGACGGAGTGGAAGACAGAGCCGCTAATATGACAGATGAGCCGCTGCCGGTTGCTGAGTTAACGGCGGCGATGACTTGTCGGGAGCATAAGGGTTTATTGCCATGGCGCACGCTGGGGATGCGGGTGAACACTGACCCTTGGGGCAATCGCATCGGCTATCGCGTGGATCCTTCCTTTGCCAGCGGCTTGCTGGGATTTGACGAGACTTTTCGCGCCGATATGTTCGATCCGCGGTTGCCGATGATGGTTTATGGTGTGTATGAAAAGCGGGCATCATGGGATGTAGCGGGGGCGATTGTATGCTCTGAATTTGATGATAACGGATGCCCGCGCGCTGATTTGCAAAATGTGGTGGTGGGGCTTATCGCGATAACTGGAATTACTCTGGGCGCTAGGGCAATTCCCGCATATGATGCAATAGAAAAAGACGGTGCACCGACGGGATTGTTTGATGGTGCGGTGTTTGTGTTGTTTTCGCATGGGAAAAATGGGCATGGTGCGGTTGCCGGCATAAGCGGAAAATGCCGCCCGCCGCCATTGTCGGAAGATAATTTTACAGAAAGGGCAAATGCTTATTATCGCGATGGTCATGCTTTGGTGGATGATTCATCGATTGGCTGTGAGCATGAAAATAACGATTTGCTGGCGGAAAATTTATTTGTATCGGCGCCGCCGCAAAGAGAGGGGCATGAATTGGCAGGGGCGGATGATATTGTGCTGTGGATGTCGGCGAATGAAATCACCGGCGATTTATTGCAGGCGGGTGTTTTGCCGGTGGCGAAGTTGGATTTTTTGCCCGATGAATAGGAATAATCATATGATGACACCCATTGCGCGGCGGCATTTTTTTGGCGCTTTGCAGCGGCACTTCCCCCAGCCGACAACGGAGCTGCAATATGAAGGCAATTATCAATTATTGACGGCGGTGGTTTTATCTGCGCAGGCAACGGACAAAGGGGTTAATGCGGCGACTGCGGATTTATTTATCAAGGTGAAAACGCCGCAAGACATGTTGGCTTTGGGGGAAGAGAAGCTGCTCGCGCACATTCGTTCCATCGGTTTATTCCGCGCCAAAGCGCGGCATATTATGGCATTGTCCGCGATCTTGACAGAGCGGCACGGCGGGCAGGTGCCAGACAATCGGCAGGATTTGGAGGCTTTGCCCGGGGTCGGTCGCAAAACGGCAAATGTGGTGTTGAATACGGCTTTTGGGCAAGAAACCATTGCCGTGGATACGCATATTTTTCGGGTTGGCAACCGCACTGGGCTGGCGCCGGGAAAAACTCCGCGTGCCGTGGAAGACGCCCTCAATGACACCACGCCGGCAAGATATAAAAAAGATGCGCATCATTTATTAATTTTATTGGGGCGATATATTTGCAAAGCGCGCAAGCCTTTGTGTGGCGATTGTCCGGCGCGCCGATGGTGTGCTTATCCACATAAAACCGAGAATGACTGAGGGGCGGCGACCATACATGCCGTCAAATTTTGCCGCTGAGATTGCCGCCGTCAAAACCGCATCATTATCTTATTTGCCCTCAATGAGAAAGGCGAAATGGGCAACTGCCGCCGCCCAAAATTGGCGTATATCTATTTTTTTTATCGCTTATTATTTATAATAGCACTCAGTTATGAAAAAATATATTGCCCTGCTTTTCGCCCTTGGCTTTTTTGCCGTCCTGCCCAGTGCCATCGCCGATGACGGCAAACTTGCGGTCGATGCCCCCGCTCATATCCGCCTGCCGCATAATCATAATAATAACCACAATATTATTCTCACGTTGCGGGTTAACAATATCCAAGTGGAAGCAGGTTGGCAAGTCCGCAGCGACTCTTCCCTGAGCCTGCAAATCAGCAACGGCGTGCTCAGCATCGACGAAGCATTGACGGTTACTCAAATAGTGGCGACGGTGATTGTGCAAGATTTATTCACCAAACTAAATCCAGCCTACGAGAATCTTTCGGTGCAAGCGGTTATTAGCATTGAGATTGTTTATGATGTGCTTTTGGCGGACGCTCCGCCTTTGCGGGCATTGGTCGGGCAAACTGGACTCCTGCACACTTTCGCCGCCACTGGCGAGCCAACGGCATATAACATTGTTGCGGGTAATCAAACCTATTTTTCTCTGGATAATAACGGCGTTTTATCTTTATTGGCAGGCATAGCAGTCGGGTTTTACACGCTCACTGTGGGGGTGTCGGATGATCGAAGCAACAGCGACCAAGCGGTTGCCACGGTGCAGATATTTCCCGTTTTGTCATTATCCGATGCTCCGTTTTTGCGCATTAGCATTATTGAAAATGCCGTCAATGTGCACACTTTCGCCGCCAGCGGCGGTGTTGGCAATAAAACCTACACTGTTGTTCCCGTCCAATCATCTTATTTTTCTTTGGGCGTCGCCAGCGGTGTTTTGTCGGCGGCTGCCAACACTCCCGATGGTTTTTACACCCTTACCGTACAGGCGGCGGACGAACACAATAACCCCATTCGCGCCTTGGCTACGGTGGAGATATTGCATATCGTATCTTTGCCGGCGCCGTCCACACTTCATGTCCTTGAGGGAACCGCCGCCAACTTGCACACTTTAGTCGCTGTCGGCGGTATAGGGGCAAAATCATATGCCCTTGTGTCGGGCAATGACGCCAACCATTTTACGCTAAGCGATGGCGTATTGGCGGTGTCGGGTGATGCCGTGGTGGGCGAGTATACCTTAGTGATAGAAGTGTCCGATAGCGCACCTGTAGCGAACAAAGCAACCATAACGGTTATGGTGGAGGTATCCCAGCAAGGGCAATTTTTTGTGTTGGGTGGTTTTCAACCTCGATTGTTATTAGATGCTATAGTTTCATATTCTACCGATGGCGTTTGGTCATCGGCGGATGGCAATGCTTGGGTAGGTGAGAATGACGCAAGTTGGCGTGCGCGTGCAGGTCATCAAGCCATTGTGCACAATGGCATTATTTATGTCTTAGGTGGTGAGAGTGGTACTTTTGGTGGCGTCCGCCAGAGTGATGTCTGGTCATCAGAGGACGGTAAGGCGTGGGCAGAGGAAACTGCTCCTGCGTGGCCGAGTCGGAATTACCATCAAGCCGTGTCGCATCATGGCAAGATGTATGTGTTGGGTGGAATAGGTAGTGGGAACACAAGATATAGCGATGTCTGGTCGTCAGAGGACGGCGGAACTTGGATAGAAGAAACAGCAAATCCGGGCTGGGAAGGGCGTCGTGGGCATCAGGTGGTGTCGTATAACGGTCGAATGTATTTGTTGGGTGGCAGAAGCACTACTACTAAAAATGATGTCTGGTCATCAACCGATGGCAAAACTTGGTCATTAGAAACGAATAATGCGGACTGGACGGCGCGTTATTTCCATAGGGCAGTGGTGCATCAGGGCAAGATGTATGTCTTGGGCGGGAATGATGGTAGTAATAATTTGCATGATGTTTGGTCATCAGCGGACGGCAAAACTTGGATGGAAGAAAAAGCAAACGCAGATTGGACGATACGTAATCGCTTTGCCGCTTTGTCATTCAGCAATACGCTATATGTGCTTGGTGGGACTGCTGATGACCCATACTACGCTGATATTTGGTCATCGGCGGACGGCAAAGCATGGGGGCAGATTGGCGCATTGCCACTAACTTTATATGATCATGAAGCCATTATCTTCCCGCCGCCATTGGCATTATTTGGCGTAGGCGAGGTGTTGTCGCTAACGGCGGGAGTGGCAAAATCTGAGCTGCACAGATTCATGTCGGAATACGGCAAGGGTGAATACAGTTATGAAATGTCGCCGGCGGAGGTCGGTTTTGCGGTCAGTGATAATGGAGTTTTATCGGCGGATGCCAGTATAGCCGCCGGCGACTACACGCTGACGGTGTGGGTGTCTGACGGCGTAGGCGATCGCGCACAGACAGCGGTCAAAGTGCAAGTGGTGACATTGATTTTGTTTGACGTAGGCAAGGTGTTGACGCTAACGGCGGGAATTGCAGAATCTGAGCTGCACACATTCACGGCGTATGGCCAGGGTCAATACACTTATTCATTGTCGGCGGAGGGTGGTTTTGCGGTCAGTGATAATGGAGTTTTATCGGCGGATGCCAGTACTACCGCTGGCATTTACACGCTGATGGTGTGGGTGTTTGACGGCGTAGGCAATCGCGCACAGACGGCGGTCAAAGTGCTTGTGGTGGAGGGTGCATCCTCATTTGCAATTCATAGTGGAATCTTCCCTATATTCTCACCCTCCGCACTGGTGGGGGGGGTGCGAGGTCGCGCTAGCGAACTCGCGGGGGGTGTGATAAATAAGTAAAGATAAAGCACCCCCCGCAAGTGCTAAGGCACTTGCACCCCCCCCTGAAGCGGGGGGTGAGATGATCGATGACCCCGCCGACAATGCCGCAGCGCTTGCCGCAACAACCTCAACTTGCACCACAGTCTCCGCCGGTGAGCCTTCTTCATCCTCCACCTGCACGGTGAGCGTATATAAACCCACTGCAATGCTGTCACCCGCCTCCAGCACTCCACTGCTCTCGTCAATGTCAAAGCCCATAGATTCAGATTCCAGCGCCAA
>JBPCWX010000017.1:0-9693 GCA_051009095.1 Gammaproteobacteria bacterium
TTTTCGGGGAACGGGTTTTTCACCCGTTTTAACGTTACTTATGTCAGCATTCTCACTTCCGATGCCTCCAGCAGCCCTTTCAAACTGCCTTCAACGGCCTACGGAACGCTCTCCTACCGCGTCAAAAGGTTGAACAAAGTGAACTTATTGTTGATATTTTCCCCAGCGATAGCCCTTGGATTTCATACAAGCACTGGTTGATTGCTCTTTAAAATATTCCATATTAATTTTCTGATGGCTCGCCGCAAAAGCATCCAATGCCTTGTATTCGCACTCAGCATGAATGGTGACGGCAAATTCATAACTGATACCGTCTTTGGCCCAGAAACTAATGTACCGTTGCTTCGGGGTGGACGCGCACCCAGATGCAAAAACAACAAACATCAAGAAAATCAGTTTTTTCATTTTTCTGCTCCTAATCAATATTAAAAAATTTCGCCAAGTTCGCTACTTATCGACCATAAAAAGGCCAAAATCGCAATAAACCCGGTAATCGTGGCAATAAATTCTTTGCTCGTGGCTATCATATTAGCACAGATTAGCAATGAAACAACAACAACAACAACAAAAAAGCGGACGCGGGTAACGCCCGCCGCTTCAATTCACTTTGTTCAACCTTCTGACACTCGCATCTTCGGCGCGCTGCTTGAGCCCCGTTACATCTTCCGCGCAGGGGGACTAGACCAGTGAGCTATTACGCTTTCTTTAAATGGTGGCTGCTTCTAAGCCAACATCCTGGCTGTGTATGCCCCCCCACTTCGTTTCCCACTTAGCAACGTCTTGGGGGCCTTAGATGGCGATCTGGGTTGTTTCCCTTTTGCCGTTGGACGTTCGCACCCAACGACTGACTCCCGCGCTTGCACTTATCGGTATTCGGAGTTTGCCTTGGTTTGGTAAGTCGGGATGACCCCCTAGCCAAAACAGTGCTCTACCCCCAACAGTGATATACGCGAGGCACTACCTAAATAGTTTTCGGAGAGAACCAGCTATCTCCGGGTTTGATTGGCCTTTCACCCCTATCCACAGCTCATCCCCTGATTTTGCAACATCAGTGGGTTCGGTCCTCCAGTTCGTGTTACCGAACCTTCAACCTGGCCATGGATAGATCACCCGGTTTCGGGTCTGCGCCCGGCGACTGAATCGCCCTATTAAGACTCGGTTTCCCTGCGGCTCCCCTATTCGGTTAACCTTGCCGCCGAGCGCAACTCGCTGACCCATTATGCAAAAGGTACGCAGTCACACCTCCGAAGAGATGCTCCTACTGTTTGTATGTACGCCGTTTCAGGTCTATTTCACTCCCCTCCCGGGGTGCTTTTCACCTTTCCCTCACGGTACTTGTTCACTATCGGTCGATTGTTAGTATTTAGTCTTGGAGGATGGGCCCCCCATGTTCAGACAGGATAACACGTGTCCCGCCCTACTCATCGTCCGCCCACCGTTTTGTTTTTCGCATACAGGGCCATCACCTTCTATGGCGCGACTTTCCAGACGCTTTTGCTTAACAAAACGGCTTGATGCGGACACGGACTGTTCCCATTTCGCTCGCCACTACTTTGGGAATCTCGGTTGATTTCTTTTCCTCCGGTTACTTAGATGTTTCAGTTCACCGGGTTCGCTTTATGCGCCTATTTTATTCAGCGCATAATGCCCGCGCGAAGCGGGCGGGTTTCCCCATTCGGAAATCCCCGGATCAAAGCCTGTTGTCGGCTCCTCGGGGCTTATCGCAGACTGCTACGTCCTTCATCGCCTTCAATCGCCAAGGCATCCACCGCGTACATTTGGTCACTTGATCCCATAGTCTTGCGCGCCGTTGGAAAGACCTGCCTTGCGGCATGTATAAAAACGCACAACCTACGGGTTATATGCTGACCTTACCCGTTGTTCATCCAAATTGTTAAAGAACTCCGCCTCAAAAAAGACGGATTCGGATTATATACCAATTTTTTACATAATAACCACATTATGAAAAAATATTTTATCCCGCCCAACTTCCCGCTGTTGATATGCGATTCCTCGCCATAAAATGCCAACCGGCAATTAGACAACACGCAAATTATCTTCAACCTTGGTGTTTTCGTCGCTTACCGGCAAAATGGCGGAAAAAGAAAAACCTTCGCCCGTCTCTTGGGCGTAGATCGCAATAATTGCCCCTATGGGCAAAATAACTTGAAAAGTCGCGCCTTGAAAACGTGCCGTAAAAGACACATTCTCATTGCTCATAACCAAATCGCGCACGGCCTCGCCGGAAATATTGAGCGCAATTTTTTCTCCGTCAGCCACTGGCGGCAAATGAACATCGGCACGCTGTCCCTGTGCCGCCAGATACGGCGTGAGTTTGTTATCTACGCACCATTCATAAACTGCACGCAATAAATAAGGGCGAATGGTCAAGTCATCACGCATGATTATTTTCGCATCGCCTTTTCAATAGTCGTCAACGATTCACCAAATTGTGGGCGGGAAAATATCCGCTCGGCGTATTTGCTCAATGCCGTCGCTTGCGATGGCAAACTAATACGGTAATGCTCCAATCTCCACAGCAATGGCGCTATTGCCGCATCTAAAATTGTAAACTCATCACCAATCATATAATGATTGCCATATGACAAATAGCCAACCATTTTCAGCAATTCATCGCGAATTTTCTGGCGCGCCGCATCCTGACGCTGCTTTTTGGTCGTCTTCTTTTCCAATAAATCCACTTGACTGAATATTTCACAGTCCATGATATACATCGTCAGCCGCACCCGCGCACGGTTCATAATCTCAGTGGGCATCAACTGCGGATGAGGAAAGCGATCATCCAAATATTCGTTAATAATGTTGGACTCGTGCAACTTTAAGCCGCGATCCACCAGCACAGGAACGCGATTGTACGGATTGTACAGCGCCAACTCTTCCGGCTTATCGTTCAAGTCAACTTCGCAAATGTCCACATCCATCTGTTTTTCACCCAGCACAATGCGGCAACGATGAGAATAAGGGCAATAACTACCCGAATATAAAGTAATCGACATCAGTGAATTTCCCTCCAATATTCGCGATACAAAAAATAAGTGGCCAACAGCAACAACAGCAAAAAGGCCATTACCAAATATCCAATTTTAACACGCTGCGCCCGTGATGGTTCCCCTGCATATGACAAAAAATTCACCAGGTCGCCAACCATCTCATTATACTCCGTCTCGTTTAATCGGCCGGGGCGAATTTGCACCATGGCGCCATCGGCACCGTTCATATACACGCCTTGTAAATCGGATAAAACATGCGGCATGGCAACATTCTCAAAGACCGCATTATTCCACCCGGTGGGGCGCGATGGATCACGATAAAAGCCGCGCATGTATGCGTACAGCCAATCCACCCCTCGCAAACGCGCAACCAATGTTAAATCGGGCGGTACCGCTTGATGAAACCATTCTTTGCCATCCTCCGCGCGCATCGCGCTCTGCATACCATCCGCCAAATTTGCCTCATTGTTTATTAATAATTCCTTTATTTGCCGCGACGGTATCTGCAAGTCTTCCGACAAACGGCCATAGCGCAAATATTGAGCGCTATGACATCCCAGACAATGATTAGCAAATACAGCCGCACCTCGCTGTAAAGATTCTATGTCATCATATACTATCGGTGCCTGAGGGAATTTTGGTCCGTCAGCGGCAGCTCCCGCGGACGGCGCAAATGATGATAGTGCCAGCGCCGCACAAATAAACATGGGGTAAAAAGATCGCATCATCCGATTCGGGTTGGCGGCATTTGCGTTTTGTCCATTTTGGTATAAAAAGGCATCAGCAAAAGAAAGCCAAAATATGCAAAAGAAAAAATTTGGGCGGCTAACTGCCGTCCCGGATTTGGTGGTAATGCCCCCAAAATACCCAAGGCAATAAAACTGACCACAAATATCAACAGTGCTGATTTGTATAGCCAGCCGCGATAACGGATAGAGCGCACCGGGCTATTGTCGAGCCACGGCAAAGCAAATAAGAAAACAATCGAAAGCCCCATCGCCAAAACACCCCACACTTGCGTCCCCAAAAACGGCGGCACCGCCCGTAAAATAGCATAATATGGCGTGAAATACCATACTGGCGCAATATGCTCTGGTGTCTTAAGAGAATTGGCGGGCTCAAAATTGGGATATTCCAAAAAGTAGCCCCCCATCTCTGGGGCAAAAAATATTGCCATCGCAAACAAGCACAAAAAAGCAACCGCACAAAATGTATCTTTCACTGAATAATAGGGGTGAAACGGTATCCCATCCAACGGGATTCCCTCAGCATTTTTATGGTCTTTAATCTCAACGCCATCCGGATTGTTGGACCCGACCTGATGCAAGGCGATAATGTGCAAAAACACCAGCACCACCAACACCAGAGGAAGCGCCGCAACATGTAGCGCAAAAAAGCGGTTGAGGGTAACATCGGAAATAGCGTAGTCGCCGCGAATAGTCGCTGATAACCATTCACCAATCCCCGGTATGGTGGAAAATAAATTGACAATGACTTGCGCGCCCCAAAAAGACGTCTGCCCCCATGGGAGCAAATAGCCCATAAAAGCCTCAGCCATCATACACACAAAAATTAACATGCCCAAAAGCCATATCAATTCGCGCGGCGCCCGGTAAGAGCCATACATAAGAGCGCGAAACATATGCAAGTACACGACAATAAAAAAGAAAGACGCTCCCGTGGAATGAATATAGCGCAACAGCCAACCCCACTGCACATCGCGCATGATGTATTCCACCGAAGCAAAAGCACGATCAGCATCGGGCTTATAGTTCATGGTCAGAAAAATGCCGCTGACAATCTGCACCACCAGCATCAAAAGAGCCAGCGCCCCAAAAGCGTACCACACATTGAAATTTTTGGGGGCGTAATATTCGGTTAAATGCCGGCGCACCGCCTCGCGCCAAGGAATGCGCTTGTCAAACCAATCACCCAAGGACGTTGTCGTATTCGGCATATGTGGCATTAAGCGGTTGAGGGCACATCAGAACCAATAACAACATTACCATTGTCATCATAATGATGCGGCGGAATAAATAAATTTTTGGGGGCTGGACTGCCCTTTAGCACACGCCCCGCAAAATCAAACCGCGAACCGTGGCAAGCGCACAAAAAACCATCCCCACCGTCTTCCCTGGGCAAACAACCAAGGTGCGTACACAATCCGACAGCAACAAAGTATTCGGGTTTAATGGAGCGGTTTTTATTTTTGCAATACTGTGGCTGTCCGCTGTCATTGGACTGTGGATCCAGCAAGTCGGCCTCATTATCCAGCAATGCCAGCATGGCCGAACTGCGGCGCAAAACCCAAACCGGCTTTTGTCGCCAAAGCGATACTTGCAAATCGCCTTCCGCCATCTCCGCCAAGGATACAACAATAGGCGCACCCGCAGCTTGAGTTTTGCGGCTAGGCCGCAAGCTCCCGACAAAAGGAGCCGCCACCGCAACAGACCCTATCCCTCCCAAGGCGGTGGAAATTCCTAAAAGCGTTTTGCGCCTTTTCTTGCCGTCACCTGAAAGATCACTGGCTTTATGGTTGTTATCTTGCATCATCTTCATGTGTTGTGAGTAATAAACATAGTTATTTTTTCTTAATTATAACAACTGGATACGATTCATCGACACCACCGTCCATATTTAGTCGTTGTCCAACCTTGAGAACAAATTTTGATTTATTAAATTTGTCCACGCCGTATACCCTGACCAAATTATGTTCACCAGCAGATAGACTCATAATGCCTTCATTTTCCAAAAATTCTGATTGTTCGTCCAGCCTATATTGTACTCCATTCAGCCATAAAACAATTTTACCATTTTTATGGTTGCGCAAATACGCATCCACAGAAATATCCAACTCACGCTGCTTGCCCTCTTCCTTTATCTCGACATCAACCGTCGACAAAATTTCTTCCGGCAAAACTACGGGCGCCAATTCATCAATCTGTATATTTTCTTCGGTGCTAACATCTTGACGAAGTGCCTCTAAAATTCGGCGCTGCTCAATAGTAAAAAACAAAGCCGACATTTCAGGACGTGCATCTTCCTCCTTGCCCACAACATTTCTATCTTGTGCGCCTGCTACAATGCCGCAGCCAAGAATACCCGCCAGAAGCAAGAATCGCAACCACTTTAAATAATCATTCATATCTTCCTTTGCCATTTCTAACCGCGAACCTCAATATTACTCTCATGGGCCATTACCAGTTCCGGATCAGTCACCCAATACCAAGCAAGATCACACTGCCCGACCATATTTGGCCTTTTTTCCAAAGAAAAATCTTTGTGCAAACGCCCTATTTCACAGCGCACCGGAAACAAAATATTATCCTCTTTAGCCGATAATGACTCCATAAACATGAAAATATCTAAATCATGCAACATCTGCATCTCCAAATTCATGGCCAATATGCTGATTCCAACCGTACTGTCTTGAGTATAAACGGATGCCGCTGGCGCAAGAACTTGATTTGGAGAAAAGTCATAACTCGCCGGAAATAATTTGCGATTCATGCTGATTTCCTTCATTTCTTTAACTACCTTGACTCGGTTAGGCTCAAAAAGCACACCACGCTCAATCAAACCACGATATTCCGTCACATAACGCCGCAAAATATTCCTTTCATCTTCAACCCCCGACAAGCGCTCCTCATATGAGCGGACTTTTTCTTCCAGCCCCAATTTTATCCGTTCCTGAGACTTTTGATAATCAAGCGCATAATCGCTCACCATATTCGGCACCATGGTGGCGATAACAAAAGCAATCCCCACTTTAATAAGAAGTTTGCGCTCTCGCGCTTGAAACTGAATATTCATGCTTATTGCTCCCGTCAAACCCCTGCAGCGAATTGGTCAAAATTTTCTTTGCCATATGCTTTCCACACAATCCGTAAAACAAAGCTGCGGCTTCTGGGCGCATCTATACGATTAGCACTGGATAATGAACCCGCAAGATTATCAGTGGCCAGCTCTTTAGTTGGAAACTCAATTTTATCAATCCGCATATCATTTCGTTCTCCAAAGGAATTATATAATTTGTCAAAACGATTAGCGACCTCCATATAAGTTTCCTCGCCCAATGGCGTCAGTTCTCCGCGCACCACAAGAATTTGATATACATCTCTGCCGCTCAGCAGCGCGCTTGCAGCATCAACATCACTACCGCGGTCATCATTAGATAAATGCCACCTGATATTATCAACCCGAATATTCCTGTTTTTTCCAAGCCCCTCCGCCAAAAAATACAGCAACCGCGTCGGAGACACGGAAATACTATCCATGACCTGGTACAAATTGGACACCGCACGCATATTCTTAGGCGAAGATGGCGGCTTAGCGCCCACGCTGCTCACCTCAGCGTCATAACTGCGCTTAAGATTAACTTCTTTTTCTTTTAACTCAGCAACATCGCGAGCGTAGCCATAGCCGTTTTTGAAATAGGTAAACGGCACACTATAAGCGTACAAACCATATGCAACCAATAGTGCCATAGAAACTTTGGCCATCAGCTGTAACCAGTGATAAGTCACAAAGCGTGCCTTGGCCAGTTGCTTATACGGTAATATCAACTTAGTAAACATAATTTGCAGCGCCAATGAGCTGTCCAGGCCCAAATCACCAATAGGTGTCTTCAAGCCAATTTTTTGGGCAACCCTTGCTACATCGTAAACCTCAAATCTAATTTTCTCACCACCTGAGACAAGCTCGCGTAATTGCCCCACCATGCTGCTAGGCGAGGCCATACGTATGATGAGCCCCTTAGCCACCGATATTTTAAGCGAATGAAAATATTGTAATGTCCGCTCCAATTCTCTGCGAATAGATGCTCCCACCCTTTCCGCGTTCTCATCGTTTATCTTAGAAACGCGGCTAAAACGTAAATGGCCATTGAAATAATAAGTTTGGCGCATAACGCCCCGCTCATGAATGGTCATCACCAAGTTATTGCCTTGGTCGCCGCCCATTGCCCCAAAAAGGGATTCTGTCAACTGAGAAACCATATGAACACCCGCCACACAACGCCCCCCGGCGCGCGATATAATGGCCATCCACGGCATCACTTTATTCTCAGTCAGCACTCCCGCAAACAAAACCCAATCCTCACGGCGGCCATGTTCCTCCCGTCCCTGCACCTCCGACATAGTCAGTTGGCTGCCACGAAATAATTGCTGCATGCGCCGCGCATGAAAATCCATTTTGTACTTCCCCAGCAAGTGAACAACTTTCTCAAAACGATAATCCTCACCGATGATATTGACCAAAATGTGAAAAGATTTGTTGTGAAAGGATTTTTCATGCTTATCCAAAAAATCAGCAAAGCGAATCAACCCGGCCTCATCATTGCTAAAAAGACCAAGGGTGTGCAGCTCGCCTTTATGCCAAGACAGCAGCGTAACCTCAGCGTCACTGAGCAGCAACCCATACTTTTTTGAGAAGTTAAGAAAACTCGGTATTCTCATTTTACACTTCCCACCAAATCATAAAGCGGACCATAAACTGCCAAAATCACCCACACCAATATGCCCGCCAATAACATCAGCATAATCGGTTGAATAAGACCCTGAGCGACATCAATGGCTTCGCTGGCATCACGGTCATAATAACTTTTAATTTGCTGCATGGCCGAATCTACGCCACCAGTCGTTTCGCCCAGTTTTATCATACGCAGCACCAAAGGTGGAAAAAGTCCAGATTCTCGAAAAGACTGTGATATGGATTGTCCATTAGTAATGTTTTCAATAATCTGGTCTAAACCTTGGGCGACAAATTTATTTCCCAACGCACCACGCGAAATACGCAACGCATCAATCACATTAACGCCCGAGCCGTAAAGCATGCCAAAAATATTCGAGAACCTTGATAATAATAATTTTTCCAACACCGGCCCCATACCGGGGATCCTGATTTTGATTTTATCCCAGAAATAATCTGTCCTCGGAACAGTTTTAATGAGAATCTTGAAAGCGATATAAACGCCAATCGCGCCAATAATTACACTTTGCCACTGATTTTCAATAAACTCAGAAGTGTTGATAAGGGCAATGGTGTAAGGAGGCATTTCCTGCCCCAGAGATTTCAATAATGATGTTAATTTGGGCACGACTAAAACCATCAAAAAATACGTGCAAACAAGCAAAACAAGCAGAGCCCCAAGCGGATAACGAACCGCCTTTTTTGTCTTTTTGATGATTTCATCCTGCCATTTAATATTGTCGCCGATATTGCGCAGCACCTGATCCAGTTTGCCCGAGTACTCTCCGGCCTCCACCAGGCTAACAAACACTTCATCAAATATCTTAGGGTGTTGACGCATCGCCTGTGACAATGTGGAGCCCTGCTCAATGTCTTGAATAATAATACCGATGGTGTTGCGCAAGGAGGGGTTAGAAACCGAATCACGCACATCAGAAAGCCCCTCCAACAACGGCACCCCGCCTGATACCAAGCGTTCCACATAAAAACAAAACTGCGCCAGTTCATCTTTGCTCACCGCCCGCTGAAACAACCTGTCGCCCAGGGAAAACCCGTTACCCGATTTACTGCCATTGATTAGAATCAATTCCAGCCGGCTGATGCGTTTTTCCAGGTCGGCAAAATTTCTCGCCTCTATCTTGCCCCGCACAACCTGCCCCGATTGATTAACTGCACTGTATTGATAATTTGCCATCAACCGTGCCCCTCTTCT
>JBPCWX010000018.1:0-1499 GCA_051009095.1 Gammaproteobacteria bacterium
CAATATAGATTATGAAAAAGCCCCCGCTGGCGATGGGGTTTATGCTATCACTGTAACTGCCGAAAGCGGTGGTGACACCCCAATAACCGCTAATTTGGTATGGAATTTAAATAATATCAATGATGAAGCAATTTCATGGGCGGGGGTTGAATCATCGGCTTCAATATCAGAAACCGCTGATGTGATTAATCAGGGTCCTGAATTGGCAACCTATAATCCCATTGCCACCCTAGCCCCCACCGACCCCGATGGTGCTGGGTTTGAATATGTTATCGATACAGGCAAAGACCAATTTTGGCTATTTGATATCAGTGCCAATGGTGTTTTAAGCCTAAAATATAATTTAGATTATGAATCGGCATGGTATCCGCCAGTGGTAAAAACCACCATCTGGGGGCATGGCACAGGTGGCGGCACTGCGGCTGGGGTAGGTGCGGGCACAACATGGTTGCCACACGAATTTACCCTAACCATCGGTGATATTGGCGAAAATGATAGTAAAACCGCATGGTCTGGCACCCAGCCATCATTGGTGACGGTGAATGAGGATCCTAGCGTTACTGATTCTGTAGAGTTGGGCAAGCCGCCCGTTGCGATAGCCACCTTCGCCGCCACCGATGCCGATGGACCTGAATTGGAATATTTTGTTACAAAAGGGTTAACTGGTGATAGTGCTGGTGAGCCTAGTGATTATTTTACAATAGATGGCAATGGGGTTTTGTATCTAACGGCTGGATTTGATTATGAAACTATGGACGATCTTTTTGGTCCTGGGTATAAACGAGCTCGCGCATTAGTTGTGGTGCGTGGCACATCTGGTGGCGACCTAGTGGGCGATGCGGTGTCAGATACTAATATCCTTACAGGGCAGGGCGATGGCTGGATAACCATGCTATTCACGCTTTCCATCGCCAATGTGAATGATGAATCAATATCATGGGCGGGGGTTAAATCATCCGCCGCCATTAGCGAAACCGCTGATGTTGAAAACCAAGAATTAATAACCGACCCCACCGATTATAAGGTTATCGCCACCCTACCCCCCAGCGATGCCGATGGTGATGGTTTTCAATATGCTATAGCGGGCGACCAAGCCTATCTATTTACTATCGGCACCGATGGGGAATTGAAATTAAAATATAATTTGGATTATGAATCGGCATGGTATCCGCCTGTGGTAAAAACCACCATCTGGGGGCATGGCACTACGGGCAGTGAAAATGGCGAATTTGGTGCTGGCACAACTTGGCTACCTCATGAATTCACCCTAACTATTTTGGATGGCAATGATGCCGATGTGAATGAATATGCAACCACTTGGTCTGGCACGCCCACCACCAATTTTGCCATTTCTGAAACCGATGGGGTTACGAATCAGGGCGAATTGACTGAGGCTAACTATAAGGCGATAGCTACATTCAAACCGCTGGATGCCGATGGCGATGGGTTTGAATATACGATTGATCAATCAAAGGATGGCTGGTGGTTATTTGATTATG
>JBPCWX010000019.1:0-2922 GCA_051009095.1 Gammaproteobacteria bacterium
ATTAAGGCGGCGGTGTGTGTTGCCTGTCATGGCGAAAATGGCAACAAACCGATTGCCGACTATCCCAAATTAGCGGGACAAGATCGCGTGTATCTTTTGCATACCATGCGCGCCTATAAAAGCGGTGTGCGCAACAACGCGCTGATGACCGCCCAAATGGCCACCCTGTCGGATGCCGACGCGGCGGACTTGGCGGCGTATTTTGCGGCACAGCGCGGCGACTTGCGCTGATTTTATCATGCACCGTTTGATTACCATTACCGTCGCTGCTGCGCTTTTTATCGGTGGTTTTTCCTTTGGGCATTGGGGCGTGCGCGATGCGGCACTGGCGCAAAAAGTTATTTCTTTGCCGACTGAAAAATTAAAAGAATTTGCCGAAGCATTTAGCCTGGTTAAGACGCATTATGTTGATGAAATTACCGATGAGGACCTGATGAATTTAGCGATTCGCGGCATGATGTCAGGATTAGATCCACACTCGGCATATTTTACCGCCAAGGAACTCAATGCTTTTCAAACCAGTGTTAGTGGTGTGCAATATGGCGGCGTCGGCATTTATTTGGGACAAAAAAACGAGCTTCTTGAAATTATCGCTCCCATTGACAACACGCCGGCGATGCGGGCGGGTTTGCAGGCGGGCGACCTTATCCTCAAAATTGATGGCGTCTTGACCAAAAAAATGCCCGTTGACAAAGCCGTCGATATGATGCGCGGCAAAGTCGGTGATGTGCTTACTTTGGAAATTTTGACGCCAGGGCAGCCGCCGCGCAAAGAAGAATTGGTGCGGGAGCAAATCACCGCCCCATCGGTTATGGCATCATTGGCCGAGAAAGACTATGGTTTTATTCGCATTACCCATTTCCGACAGCAAACAGCGGCAGAGATGGTTAGCGCGATTAATCGGTTATATGAAGAAAATAAAGAGCCGCTCAAAGGGCTGGTGTTGGATTTGCGCAATAATCCGGGCGGTTTGCTGGATGCAAGCATTGCGGTGGCATCGGTGTTTTTACCGGAAGATGCCAAAGTGGTAAGTGATGAGGGGCGTCAGGCTACCAAAACTTTTACCGCCAAAAAAAGTTTGCACCATGGCTTAGTGCCCACGGATGAGGTTAAATCAGTACGCATGGTAGTGTTAGTCAACAGCGGCTCGGCCTCAGCCTCAGAAATTATCGCGGGAGCTTTGCAAGATAATCGCCGTGCCGTCATCATGGGGGCCCGCACATATGGTAAAGCGTCTGTGCAGTCTTTGATTAATTTGCGCTCCACCCAAGGCAAAACAGGAATTAAAATGACCATGGCGCGGTATTTCACCCCCAGTGGCCGTTCCATTCAAGCGCGCGGTATTGAGCCAGATATTATTGTCGCCGCCGGCAAAAGTGTGAGCAATGATGAAGGGTTTACCTTGCGCGAATCGGACAACGCCGGACACTTGAAAAACGAACAAGTTGCCGCCAAGCAAGAAGAGGGAGAAGAGAGCAAAGTGGCACCTTTTGTGCCGCGTGATGATTATCAATATGACCAAGCAATGACGGTGTTAAAAGCGCTGTCGGTAGCAGACAAAAGCACTTAAATTATTGCTGGTCCACACCGCCCAATAAAAAGTGTGTTTTATGCTTTTTGGGGTCGTAGCTCAGTTGGTAGAGCGCAGCGTTCGCATCGCTGAGGTCAGGGGTTCAACTCCCCTCGGCTCCACAAAATCTCACGGTCGCCGTATTGAGACGCCGCCGCTGGATTAATTTTATTTGTCGCGCGAATGGTCGGGATGACACTCATCGCGAAGAAACAAGGCCAACAGCGCCGCCACTATCAAGGCCACCGGCATCAAGGTTAGTGCCTTAGTGAAATTGTTATCAAACAATTCCAATAAATAACCGGTCAGTGGCTGAAAAACAATGGCCCCGCCAATGCCAATCATATTAACAAAAGCGACTACGGTGCCGGTGTTTTTTGCCGATATTCCTTCTTTGGCCATGGCAAAAGTAAGCATTTGACCGCCGACAAAAAAACCGCCCGCAAAAAGCATCGCACTAATGGCATACACCGACTTTAAGGGAAGATAAATTAACGCGCCAAAAGTAATAATCGCCAGCGCTAAACCCACCAGTATCAGTTTTTGCCGATGTCCCCAAACATCTGACAAAGCGCCAAAAACAACACTGCCGCCAGCCGCGCCCCAAAAAATCATGCCAATCGCGGTTTGCGCCTGCACTGAGGACAAGCCATTTTTTTGCGTCAGCGCTTCATGCCCCCACAGCACGCCAAAAACATTAATCGGCACATAATACAGCATCCCCAAAACGGCGATCAACCAGATGCGGCGGCTGCCAAATACGCCCCGCAGTTTGCCGCCGATATGCGCCAGCATGGAATCTTCAGAGGAGGTTGCGCAGCCGGGGGCATCCCGCAAAAATAAAAATGCCAAGACAAAAATGCCAAGCCCAAACACCCCAGTGGCAAAAAACACAGAGCGCCAGCCCCAGTCGGCAATCAGTACCGTCAATGCCACCGAACCGGCAGCGGTGCCCACCATGCCGATGGCATTGACCACCCCCGACAGCAAAGCAAAACGGCGCGGCGGAAACCAATGGTTGACAAGATACAGCGCGCTGACAAAGGCAAAAGAAGCACCCAAACCGGTCAGCAATCGTCCCGCTCCCGCCAATGCCGGCGAGGGCGTGGCAATGAACAAAAACACCCCCAAAGCACAAAGCAATGAGCCGGGCACCGCCAGCGGGCGGGCGCCATGCCGATCCAAAAGCAAGCCGACCACAATTTGCATGGGCGCATACACCCAAAAAAACAAACTGGCCAGAGTGCCAAATTCAGTCTCTGATAATTTGTAAAAAACGGCGATTGGACTGGCCGCCAAACTCGGCTCCACGCGCGCGACAAACTCAAACAAATAATATAACGCAGCAATGA
>JBPCWX010000020.1:0-1203 GCA_051009095.1 Gammaproteobacteria bacterium
GCCACCCTAACCCCCACCGATGCCGATGGTGCTGGGTTTCAATATGCTATTGATACAGGCAAAGACCAGCATTGGTTATTTGATATCGGCACCGATGGGGTTTTAAGCCTAAAATATAATTTGGATTATGAATCGGCATTTTGGGTTGGCAATGTGGTAAAAACCACCATCTGGGGGCATGGCACGACTGGCGACCCAGCGGCTGGGGTTGGCGATGGCACCGCATATTTACCCCACGAATTCACCCTAACCATCGGTAACCTTAATGAAGATATTGTTTGGGCTGATGGCGTCAATACCAATATCAATACAACCTTTAATGAAGTGGATGGCGGTTTTGGCAATGTGGCGGTGGGCAATTATACGGCACTTGACCCCGATAACACCACCATCACCTACGGCATTACCGGCGATGCGGCGGCATATTTTAGCATAACCAGCGATGGCACATTGTGGGCTATCAGCAATATAGATTATGAAAAAGCCCCCGCTGGCGATAGGGTTTATGCCATCACCGTAACTGCCGAAAGCGGTGGCGACACAATAACCGCTAGTTTGGTATGGAATTTAAATAATATCAATGATTCGTCAGCCACTTGGTCTGGCACGCCCACCACCAATTACGCTATCAGCGAAACCGATGGGGTTACGAATCAGGGCGAATTGACTGAGGCTAACTATAAGGCGATAGCTACATTCAAACCGCTGGATGCCGATGGCGATGGGTTTGAATATGCGATTGATCAATCAAAGGATGGCTGGTGGTTATTTGATTATGATACCAGCACTGGTATTTTAAGCCTAAAATATAATGTTGATTATGAATCAACCAATTTTCCACCTGTGGTTGAAACCACCCTGTGGCTGAATGGCACCACGGGCGGCAATGGGGTAGGTGCGGGTGCGGTATGGATAAGCCATAATTTCACCTTAAGCATTCTTGATATGAATGACCCGAATCAAAATGATCAACCAACCACTTGGTCGGGCACGGTGCCAACCAGCCTTGCTGTATCTGAAACCGCTGAGGTCAATAATGGTAGCGCATTAACAACCGCAACTTATGAAGACCTTGTAACCTTTACCCCGCTTGATGATGATGGCACTAATTTTAATTATTTTATAGCTGGCGAGCAGGCTTGGCTGTTTGATATTGGCACTGATGGGGTTTTGAAATTAAAATATCAATTGGATTATGAATCG
>JBPCWX010000021.1:0-7202 GCA_051009095.1 Gammaproteobacteria bacterium
CACTGTTATTAGGTGTTATTGGGCTGGCATTATCCAGTGTGGCATCAGCAGAGTCCATTGATGTTACCGGCGATACAGTGCAATATAGCGTGGATGGCAAGCGGGCAGAATTTGTCGGTAATGTTGAGGCACGTTTTAATGACAGTGTCATGTATGCGGACAAATTAGTGGTCAGCATCGGCGCAGACGGCAATCGTTATGTGGCGACCGGCTCGCCCATGCGGGGCGAATGCGCCAACTGTGGAAAATCACCCTTGAGTTTTTGGGCGGGGCAAGTGGCATATGATGCCACTGCTGCCGATTTATCGCTCAGCAATGGCATCACCGTGTGCCTTGGCGCGCAATGCGCAAAAGGACGGCTAACCGCAACACAGGGAGAATGGTTGCGGATGGCACAAAAAGCATGGTTGTCGGGTGAGGTGCAAGGGCATTGGCAGCAGGAAAACGAAGCAGCAACACACATTGAGGCGCAACGGGTGGAGTACGACATTGGCAATGGTTTGGTGGCCTTGCGCGGCGGGGCAAAATTATCACGGGATGGTAATGAACTGCTGGGAGAGTCCATTGAATTTAACCTGAGCAGCGGCGCCATGCGTGCCGATGGCGGAGATAGCGGCAAGCGCGTGCGCGCGGTGTTTGGCGAAGATGCTAACTAATCGGCGGCTGGGCGGTAAAATAAGCTAAGCGATATTTTGACAACATGCCGCCGTTATGTTAAAGTTAAGGTTTTAGAAAAGGAGGTTTCTGTGATTTTATATTTTATCCCCGCGCTTATTGGCGCATCTGGAGGACGCCATGACTGATGGGCAGCCGCATGTTATTTTTGAGAATGTGCAAAAGTCATATGATGGCGAATCGCTGGTGGTTAAAAACCTAAATATGACTATTGCCGAAGGCGAGTTTTTGACTTTGCTGGGGCCTTCTGGTTCTGGCAAAACCACAAGTTTGATGATGTTAGCGGGCTTTGAAACGCTCACCCGCGGTGAGATATATATTAAAGGAGATGCGATTAGCACCACGCCGCCGCACAAGCGCGGTATTGGCATGGTATTCCAAAATTATGCTCTCTTCCCCCATATGACCGTCCGCGAAAATCTTTCCTTTCCTTTGGAAGTGCGTCGCCTGTCGGAAGAAAATACCAATGCCAAAGTTCAGCGAGCCTTGGATATGGTGCAACTATCCGGTTTTGAGAAACGCCTCCCGGGACAATTATCGGGCGGCCAGCAACAACGCACTGCGGTGGCGCGCGCGCTGGTGTTTGAGCCGTCATTGGTGCTTATGGACGAACCGCTGGGCGCACTGGATAAAAATTTGCGCGAACAAATGCAGTGCGAACTTAAACATATCCATGAAGAATTGGGCGTCACGGTGGTATATGTAACACACGACCAAACTGAAGCGCTGACCATGTCTGACCGCATCGCCGTTTTTAATGATGGGGCTATTCAACAAATCGCTGCTCCCGACATATTGTACGAAAAACCCGAAAATGCTTTTGTGGCACAATTTATCGGTGAAAACAATCGCTTTGGCGGCATAATAAAAAGCAATATTGGCAACAATTTGTGTCAGGTGGAGGTGGCTGGGCATTCCATTACGGCTTTGCGCGTCAATGCCGGTAACTCCGGCAAAACCACCCTTTCTTTGCGTCCCGAACGAGTCCACATCGGCACCGCCCTTTCTTTGCTCCCCGAACGAGTCCACATCGGCAGCAGTGCAGACCAAGTCAATCATTTTGAAGGCATCATTCGCGAACGAATCTATATGTGCGATCACATCCGTATGCGCTTGTCGCTGCTGGGAACCGATGAATTTATTGTTAAAGTGCCCAACCACAGCGGTCATGCCAATATGACTGTCGGCCAGACCGTGCCGCTGAGCTGGTCGCCTATGGATTGTCGCGCCTTAGATTATTTGCACTAAATCATCATGGACGGCGGACAAAAAATTAATTGACAAAGTTTTTTTGGGCGGGACAATTTTTCTGTTTAACCTCTGGCAAATGTGGTATAATGCGTGAATCTTACTCAATCAATGAACAAGGCAAATGACTCAACATACGGTTATTGAAACAGGCGGCAAGCAATATCGCGTCAAAGCGGGTGATGTAATTTTGGTCGAATCGCTCGGTAAAGAAGCGGGGGCTAACGTCATTTTTGACAAGGTTTTACTCATCGAGCAAGACGGCGGCATTATTGCCGGCTCGCCCATGGTGGCCAAGGCCTCGGTGCACGCCACCGTAGTGGAAAATTTGCGCGGTGATAAAATCCTCATCTTCAAAATGCGACGCCGCAAAAAAAGTCGGCGCACTCACGGTCACCGGCAAAGCCTTACGCGGTTGCGGATTGACAGCATCGACAGCGGGTCTGCCGCCCCCACCACATCACAAGGAGTTGCATAATGGCGCAGAAAAAAGCAGGCGGCTCGTCCAAAAACGGGCGCGATTCCAATCCAAAATATCTTGGCGTTAAATGCTTCGGTGGTCAGGTTGTGCGCCCGGGTTCTATCATTGTTCGCCAGCGCGGTTCCAAATTTCACCCCGGCCAAAATGTTGGCATGGGGCGCGATCACACCCTGTACAGCACCGCCGATGGCGTTGTTTTTTTTCGGCGGCACGGTCCCGACAAACGGCATTATGTCAATGTTTTGCCAGCACCCGCCGGCAGCGGCAGCTGATTGTCCCAGTTACGCGCCCTATCCCACCGCTATGCCGCAGTGCGGCTCCGAGGGCGATAACAAAAGCATTCTTTTTTTCTTTTCCAACTAACATTTGCGGAGGTATCCCGCAATGAAAAAAGGCTTTATTGATGAGGCGACCATTACGGCCATCGGCGGCAGTGGCGGAGACGGCATTATCAGTTTTTTGCGCGAACGCGATCGTCCGCACGGTGGGCCCAACGGTGGTGATGGCGGACACGGTGGCAATGTATATTTAACCGCGGCGCGGCAAGTCAAAACACTGTTGGAACTATCGCGCCGTCATCGCTGGGACGCCCCCCGTGGCAAACACGGCATGGGCGCCAACCGCCACGGCGCCACCGGCAAGCATCTGCAAATATTCGCCCCCATTGGCACTCGGGTAACCGATGCTGACACTGGTTATTTACATGCCGACCTATCACATCCCGGCGCCGCAACGATATTGGCACGCGGCGGTCACGGCGGCTTGGGCAATGCCCGCTTCAAATCTTCAACCAATCAGGTGCCACGCCAGCGCACCACCGGCGAAACTGGCGAAGAGCGGCGTTTTCATTTGGAACTAAGAGCACTCGCCGACATTGGTCTTTTTGGCATGCCCAACGCCGGCAAATCATCATTATTGCGGGCTTTATCGGCGGCGCGCCCCAAAGTCGCCTCCTATCCTTTTACGACGCTGTCGCCGCAGTTGGGGGCGATTGTGGCGGATGACGGCGACACCGCCATTATTGCCGACATTCCGGGGCTGATAGCAGGCGCCGCCGCGGGTGCGGGTTTAGGCAACCGCTTTTTGCGTCATTTAATGCGGGCGGCATTATTGTGTCATGTCGTCGACATGGCGGCTGATAATCCGGTGGCAGATTGTCAGTTAATCGAAAAAGAGTTGGCGGCGTCTACCCTGCCGCTGATAAAAAAACCGCGCTGGTTATTGCTCAATAAATGCGACTTATTGCGCGATGAAGAATGCCGCTTGCGGTTGGCCGAGATGCGGCGGCACTTTGCGCATTTTGAACGGGTGTGTGTGTTGTCGGCACTGAGCGGCAAAGGCACACGCGAATTATCTTTTTTGCTATTAAAACATGCGCACGGAACTGGCTAAGGCACGGCGCATTATCGTCAAAGTGGGCAGCAGTCTATTGACGGCGGACGGCACCCGTTTGGACGCGGAATATATTCGCGGGTTGTCGGCGCAAGTGGCGGAGGCACGCGCGGACGGGCGTGAAATAGTTATCGTTTCATCCGGTGCGGTGGCGGCGGGAGTGCAGCGGCTGGGCTGGCACGCTCGACCAAGCGAACGGGCTAATGTGCAAGTCGCCGCCGCTGTGGGACAAATGCGGCTGAGTGACGCATATGAAGAGGCTTTTTTGTGCCACGGCATGCATGCGGGACAAGTTTTACTATCCGCCGAAGATATGGCGCATCGCACCTTATATTTGAATGCGCGCACGGCATTGCGGCGCATGTTAGATTGCGGGGTCGCTCCGGTGGTTAACGAAAATGATGTCATCGCCACCGATGCCGTGCATTTTGGCGACAATGACCGGTTGGCAGCGCAAATTGCCAATTTACTGGAGGCGGACGCGCTGCTGATGTTTACTGATGCCGATGGCTTGCGCGCCCACGGCGGTTTGGGCGACACTATTCGACAGGCGGCAGCGGGAGATGATTCTTTGCTAAACCATATTGCCGCCGGCTCTTCGGCAACCGGCTCTGGCGGCATGGCGGCCAAATTACGCGCCGCCCAAATTGCCGCACGAAGCGGCGCACATTCTCTTATTGCCGATGGACGCACGGAGCGTTTTTTGCTGCGAGCCCTGAGCGGTGATGAATCTTTTGGCACTTTACTAACCGCCGATGTGCCGCGACTATCGGCGCGCAAACAATGGTTGGCAAGCGGGCTGCATCTGCGGGGGCGTTTATGCTTAGATGCGGGGGCGGTACAAGCGGTGGTGAAAGCAAAAAAAAGTTTATTGCCCGCTGGGGTTTGCCAGGTGCAGGGAGATTTTATCCGTGGCGATGCAGTGGCTTTGGAAGACAATCACCGCCGCGTTATTGGCTATGCGCTGGTGAATTATGATGCTGCCGCGGCGCGGCGATTGTGCGGGGTGAACAGCCGCGATATTACCGCTACCCTTGGCTATGCACATGAGGACGAAATGGCGCACCGCGATAACATGTCTATTTTATGACCTCTGCTGGCAAACCTCGGCAACCGCTAAAAATACCGCCTGCGAGGGCGTACATTTGCACGGCAAAAACAATGCCCGCAACAATCCCATGCTACTATGAACGCACCTTGTTGCGGTGTCGTCAAGGGAATTTCATTTTATCTTTGCCTCGGCATAAATGCTATGGCCGCGCCTTGTTGCGGCGACATCAAGGGAATATGGTATGCGCTGCTTAGCTGATGAATTGGCGCAATATGACGGCGATTTGCGCCGCATGTTTCAGACTGCACGAAAACTGCTTTCATCGGCGGCGCCTCTGGCGACAAAAATTAGCCGTCGCCAACTTGTCGGCGGCAAGCGGTTGCGCGCTGTGATCGCCTTGCTGAGCGGGCGTCTTTGTGGCTTGGCCGACCGCACCAGCGACCAAACCGCGGTGGCGATCGAATTGATTCACTCGGCGACACTGTTGCATGATGATGTTGTCGATGATGCCTCAATGCGTCGCCGTCGCAAGACCGCAAACGAATTGCACGGCAATGCGGCGGCGGTTTTGGCGGGTGATTTTTTATATTCACGCGCTTCACAGATTTTGGCGGGTTTGGAGTGTCAGCCATTATTGCTATGGATTGCCGATGCCACCAACAGTTTGGCGGAAGGGGAAATATTGCAGTTAGAACGGCGAGGCGGCACCGACATGACGCGAGAGATGTACTTCGACATTATCAGCCGCAAGACTGCAAACTTGTTTGAGGCCGCTTCGGCAGCGGGCGCATTATTAGCGGAAAAGCAAGATATATTGCCCCATTTAGCAGCCTATGGGCGGCATTTGGGAACGGCTTTTCAGTTGATTGATGATTGTTTGGATTATGACGGCAGCGACCGCGAAACCGGCAAAAAAATCGGGGCGGATTTTGCCGAGGGGAAAATGACCTTGCCGGCGATTTTGGCTTTGGAAAAAACTTCTGCCGCTTCTCGCCGCCGTATTTTGGCGGGCTGGCAACGCGGTGATGAACAAGCATTTGCCGACACGTTGCGGTTGACCCATGAGACCGGGGCCTTGGCGGAAGTGCGTCATCTGGCGGTGCAAGAGGTAGAGCAAGCGATGGCGGCATTGCAAAATTTCCCGCCCCATGCTAAGCGAGATTCATTAATTAACTTAGCGCGCGCATCGGTTATGCGGCGGGGATAATATCGCAAGCGCCACTGGTTTTAGCAAACATTAAAAACCTGCATCATAAATTATCCCACCCTCATATTCCCACCTTGCGTCAGGAGTTGCCTTGCGGAAATATAATCCTGACTGCTTGATTGCGTCATCCTGATTGAGTGCCGCGGCAAAGAGCCGAAGAGTTGCATTATCTCACCTTTTTTTGTCTCATATGATATTGAACTATTACAATAATTTTGTCTCAGCGAAAAAATCGGTTATAATTCACAGATTCTTATTTTTAGGCAATGAACATGACAACAAAAACTTTTCACGCCAGAGAGCAGGACATCTCTCGCCATTGGCTGCTATATGATGCCGCCGGCGCAACCTTAGGGCGGCTTGCCGTCTCCATCGCGCATCGCTTGCGCGGCAAGCACAAGGCAATTTATTCGCCTCACTTGGACGCCGGCGACTTTGTCGTTGTTGTCAACGCCGACAAAGTGCGCGTAACCGGCAACAAAGAGGATAATAAAATTTATTATCGGCACAGTGGTTATCCCGGCGGTTTGCGCGAAATAACCCTGCGGGAAATGCGCACCAAACACGCCGAACGCATCATTTATTTGGCGGTGCGCGGCATGTTGCCCAAAGGCCCACTGGGGCGGCGTATGCTGGGCAAACTCAAAGTTTACGCTGGCGAATCTCATCCTCATGCCGCCCAGCAACCACAGCTTCAAAATCATCAGGAATAACGACTATGCAAGGAAAAGTTGGCCCCTATCATTATGGCACCGGACGGCGCAAAACCGCGTGCGCCCGGGTATTTTTGTCTCCGGGCAAAGGCGAATTTATTGTCAACGGCAAGCCGGTTGATGAATTTTTTCGGCGGCTACGCTCGCAGATTGTCGCCCGCCAGTCATTGTTTATTGTTGACGGCGACAAACAATTTGACTTACGCGTCACGGTCCGCGGCGGCGGCGAAAGCGGTCAAGCCGAAGCAGTCCGTCACGGTGCGGCTCGGGCCTTGGTTGCCCACAATGCCGATTATCTTCCCCATTTACGCGCCGCCGGTCTCATCACCCGCGACTCGCGCAAAGTGGAGCGCAAAAAAGTCGGCTTGCACAAGGCGCGCCGCGCCAGCCAATATTCCAAGCGTTAATAAACTCTGCGCCGGTGCCGACAGCATT
>JBPCWX010000022.1:0-2055 GCA_051009095.1 Gammaproteobacteria bacterium
AAAGCGCCGCTAACATGTGGTGCGGACATGGAGGTGCCGTTGTATCTGTCAATCGCCGTGGTGATATTTGGTGCGGAATAACTGCCGTCTTCATTATATGAAACCGCCGACCAAATATCCACCCCCGGCGCCGCCAAACACCAATATTTTGCCACTCCGCAGCCATTGGAAAATGAGGCGATTATATTATTGTCATCAGTCGCCACCACCGCCAGCCATTTGTCTGCCAAGGACTCTTCATGTAAGGGTAATAAGGCGAACGCTTGCGGGCGATTTAATGTCGCGTTAATGATTTTAGGGGAAGTGCCAGAAAATTCGGCAATAAAATCCTGCAATTTTTGAGAGCGCGAGTCGCCTATGCACCTCCCTCTGTTTATGCCTTTTGTGTCATAATAACCTTCGCAAAAACGCACTACGCCTGTTTCTGCATTCCAACCTTGATTACCCGCCGCAAAAACTTGAATGACATCAGCGGAGGCCATCAGATTTCCATAAATAGAAGAGCCGACATCAATATCATTCAGATATGGAATGTATGCCTGATAGTTGTTGCAAATCCCGCCGAATCCTATACTTTCACAAAAAGACAGCAGATCTGAAGTTCCCCAACTGTTATTGATTATGCTTGCTCCGTGTGCGATGGCAAACTGCATGCCACCATCAGGGCTTGCGCTGCCAATATCACGTTCATCTTCCAAATCTGAATTAAGAAAAGCCAGCGGCATAATATAAACGGACGGGGCGACGCCATGAAAAAGCGTGCCATTCATGGCGCCGCCGATAATTCCGGCGACATGCGTGCCATGCCCAACATCATCATCTATCAAAGCGTCGCCATAAATAAAATCCCGCCCCGGCACAATGCGACCGTCAAATTCTATGTGCGAAGTTAGCAAACCGGTGTCCAAAACCGCAACAATTACCCCTTGGCCAAAATAACCACGCTGATAAGCGGCGTCGGCGTTAATGTTGTCCAGCCCGCCGCCCAAATTAAATTCGGCGGTGCGATAATTTTTACCATCGGACGGATTGGGTGGGGGCAGAATGAAAGTTGGCTTACTTGGTGGATTAGTTGGCTTACGGCAACGGCTGCATTCGCCCATCACCAGCCCCACGCTGCCTTGCACGGTAATGGCGGCTTCCACATTGACCAAACCATGACCATAAACATCGTCGACACCAGATTCGCCCAAATCGGTAGCGGTTGCTAATAATATGGCCTTAATGACCGGCTTGGGCATTTGCGGCAGACGGCTGATTAATAATGCCAAAGCGCCGCTAACATGTGGTGCGGCGAAAGAAGTGCCAAACCTTGAAGAAACAGCGTTTATCTTGAGGGCGGATGCCGACCAAATACCCATCCCCGGCGCTGCCAAACACCAATATTTTGCGGCGCCGCAGCCATTGGAAAAATCTGCAATCCTATCATTGTCATCGGTGGCTACGACTGCCAGCCATTTGCCAATAAGTGATTCGTAATTTAGAGGGAGGGAGGCGTCGGCACTGGTGCCATTTTTGTCAAGGTTAGCAAGGTCAGCAAAGGCACCATAATCATCATCATCGGATATAAAATTGTTAATAATTTCATCAACCGAGACATAAGAGTAAGGTATGAAACCTTGGCTACCCTGTCGGTATATCAATACACGTCCGGTCTCAGAATTCCACCCATCATTGCCGGCGGCAAACACTTGAATCACATCGGCATCGGTCATTAGGTTTCTAACATCGTTGAAATAGTTGCCATAGAACTGAAAAAAACCAGCATTCATAAAGGCGGGAAGGACAGGCAGTTGCATCAAATATTTCGGATCGAATGGGGACGAGTCTTTCCATCTGCCTTCCACATTAAAAGTATCTCCCCAACTGTTATTTATAACCTGCACTCCGCGGCTAATCGCAAATTCCATTGCTGATAATGCTTGTGCATTTGTTCCTGAGGGCCCTTCTTCATTGGTGCCAAAAATCCGCAAAGGCATAATATGAACGGAAGGCGCGACACCGTGAAAACGCTCACCGTCCATTGCCCCGCCAATAATGCCGGCAACATGTGAG
>JBPCWX010000023.1:0-5293 GCA_051009095.1 Gammaproteobacteria bacterium
CTGTGCGCAGCATCGACAAGGACAATAAAAACCTTCAGGCGCAAAGTGAAGAACTTCGTGTGCACAATGAAAATCTTCAGGCACAGAATAAAAACATTCGCTCCCAACTCACGGCTATTTCACAAAAACAGCAAGAATCTGACCAGCGTCTGCGTGAATTATTTGGACAATTAGAGGAATTGCAATCTACGAGTGTTCGCAATAATGCGGATCTTTCACAAATACAGACACAAGCTCTCCAACTATTCGCTAATCAAAGCCAGCTCAGCCTGACTGTGCAAATTTTAGCCGAATATGCAGATCTTTCACAAATACAGACACAAGCTATCCAACTATTCGCAAATCAAAGCCAGCTTAGCCTGACTGTACAAATTTTAACCGAACAGTTGGTTGCAACACATGAGCGATTGGCCGTAGTGCATGGACAATTATCCAGGGTGCAGGATGAAATGGCCAAGATAAATGAATTTGCTCCGGTGCCGGAAGAAAAAGATTTATATACCATGGCGGTGGGCGCTTATCAGCGAAGTAATGATGTTATTGCCATCGAACAATTTAAGCGTATGCTGCATTACTATCCGACCGGGCAATTTAACGCCAATGCCCGTTATTGGATGAGTTTGTCTTTGTTGCGGCAAGAGGAATATCAAGAAGCGGTAACTGTGCTTGCGCAGATTTTATCATTGCACAGCGATAGCGATTTAGTGCCAGATTCCTTGCTGGCAATGGCCAATGCGCTACATTTATTGGGCGACGAAGAACAACGCAGGAATATTTTACAAAAACTCATTGACGACTATCCAACCACGTTAGCGGCGGACAAAGCGCGGCAGCTGGGGGAATAATTTATCATGCTGGCGCGCCGACAGCCGTCCACTTTTCGTATCATCGGCGGAAAATGGTGCGGGCGCAAAATCCGCTTTGTTCCTTCCATTATTTTGCGTGCCAGTGGCGAAAGATCACGAGAATCTTTATTTAATTGCTTAGGGCAGCGTTTGGATGGCCGTGCTTGTTTGGACTTATTCGCCGGTGGCGGCGCCTTGGGGTTAGAAGCGGCATCACGCGGAGCGCAGCGAGTAGTGTGTGTTGAGCAACGTGCCCAAACAGCAGATGATTTGCGCCGGGCGACGCACATTTTGGCGGCCGACAATGTGCATATATACCGCGCTGAGGCTGAGTCTTTTTTGCTTAATAACCGTGAATTGTTTGATGTGATTTTTTTAGACCCACCGTTTGCCGATTATGTTCATGACTCACGCTGGCAACATTTACTGTCTTTGACGGCATCACATTTAGCCGCGGATGGTATGGTATATTGCGAAAGCGACCGCTATTTGCCGTTACCCTCAGGCTGGCACGTGCAAACACAAAAAAAAGTCGGCGCCGTGTGTTGGCAATTATTGCGGCAGCAATGATTCGCGCCACTTTCCCCGGCTCTTTTGACCCCATCACTTTGGGGCATGAGGCTTTGGTGAATCGTTCATCTGGGCTATTTGATGAAGTGATTGTCGCGGTCGCTGCGGGCATACACAAAAAGACTATTTTTTCGGCGAGCGAGCGGTTGCAAATGGCGCAGCGATCCTTTGCTGGCATGAACAATGTGCGGGTGCTGCCGTTTGATGATTTGCTGGCAGATTTTTTGCGGCGCGAGAAATGCCGCATTATCCTGCGCGGGTTGCGTGCGGTATCTGACTTTGAATTTGAAACACAAATGTCGCACATTAATAAAGTGTTAGATACCAGCATTGAAACGTTGTTTTTGCCACCGAGCCATGAATACATTCATTTGTCCTCCACGATTGTCCGCGAAATAGCCGCATTGGGCGGGAATGTGAAGAAGTTTGTCTCGGCACATGTTGCCGAAGCGTTGGTGGCAAAGGTATCTTAGCGCAATTATGGCGCTGAAAATTACTGATGACTGCATCAACTGTGATGTGTGCGAACCAGTTTGCCCTAATCAAGCGATCTACATGGGGACAGAATTTTACGAGATTGACCCAGCCCGTTGTACTGAGTGTGTCGGTCATTTTGACGAGCCGCAATGTGCTTTGCGCTGTCCCGTGGATTGTATTCCCAAAGACGAGCAGCATCCCGAAACGACGGAAGAATTGTGGCAAAAATATATCCGCTTGATGGCGGAAAATTAATCCAACCAAGTCATTGTTTAGATTGCTTGGGATAAAAATCTTGACCGTTATGAAAAAACGACACCAAATGAGTGATCAACAGCGATACCGGCTGTTTTGTTTATGATGCGATATATTGCATATTTAGGGCCGTCGGCAATGGCGGAAAATGAACATGCCATCGGTGCGGCACGGTTGGCGGTCTTGCAACAGCGGCAGAATTTTATGCTCCGCCATGTTTTTTTTATTGCTTGGGAAGGGGAGCTTTCCTCATCGCACGAATCTTTGTTGCGGCAGTTATTGCGAGCGCCAAGCGATTATGCTGCGCCCACGGATCATGATGCGGCGTTGATTATTCCTCACCTAGGCACTGCATCACCGTGGGGTTCCAAAGCTGCTGATATTCTGCGCCGCTGCCATTTAAGCGGCTTACAGTGCATAGAGCGCGGCTTGTTTGTCTGCGGCGGCGGAGGTGAATGGAAGGTCGCATCTCTGGCTGATAAAATGACGCAAACCATATTGCACCCGCCGCATTTAAATGATTGGCAGAAGCTTTTTGCTCATAGCGCCGCACGCCCTTTGCGACGATTAGAGGTGAAGGCGGACACATTGCAGCACGTTAACCATGAGTGGGGGTTGTCATTGTCGGCAGCGGATATTGAGCATTTATGCGGGGTGTTTGGGCGCTTGGCAAGAAAGGCAACGGATGCGGAATTATTAATGTTCGCACAAGCAAATTCGGAGCATTGTCGGCACAAAATTTTTAACGCCCGGTGGGAAGACCGCAGCGAGTCACTCATGCAATCTATTCGCCGCACCCATGCGGCCAATCCTCAAGGAGTCATCACTGCTTTTGTTGATAATGCCGCCGTTATCACTGCTGCCGCCGGAGAAGATTTCGCGCCCAATGCGGATGGTGTTTATACCTCCGGAACAGAGGGCTTGCTATTGGTTGCCAAGGCGGAAACACACAATCATCCCACCGCGGTTTGCCCTTTTGCCGGAGCCGCAACCGGCAGCGGTGGCGAAATACGGGATGAAGCCGCTGCCGGGCGCGGTGCGGCAACGCGCGCTGGTTTTGCCGGTTTTATTGTGTCTCATTTGGAGATGCCCCAATGCGGCGATATGATGCACGCCGCCCTACCCGCTCACCTTGCTTCACCCTTGCAAATTATGATTGATGGACCATTGGGAGCTGCGGCTTTTTGCAACGAATTTGGCCGTCCGACACTGGCGGGGTTTTTTCGCTGCTATGAACAGCGCCTAGCCAGCCGTCATTTTGGTTTTCATAAGCCGATGATGTTAGCCGGCGGAATGGGGCATATCTTGCCGGCCACCACCGGTAAGCTTCCCATTCCCGCCGGGGCAAAAATCATCCAAATAGGTGGCCCCGGCTTTCGCATCGGCATAGGTGGCGGAGCGGCATCCAGCCGTGCCGGCGGCACTGCGGCACAGTTAGATTTTGATTCTGTGCAACGCGATAATGCCGAAATGCAGAGACGGGCGCAAGAAGTTATTGATGCTTGCCGCCGCCCTCCTTTTGATGGATTAATTTTATCCTTGCATGATGTTGGCGCCGGCGGGTTGGCGAATGCGGTAATAGAAATGGTTTATGATGCGGGGCGCGGTGCAGAAATAGATCTTGCCGCGGTGCCCATTGAAGACAAAAGTTTATCGCCGGCGGAAATTTGGTGCAACGAATCGCAGGAGCGCTATGTGTTGGCATTGGCGGCGGAATCGGTTGATGCTTTTGCCGCGCTATGTCATCGTGAATCCTGCCCTTTTGCCATTATCGGCGAAGCCACGGCGGAAATGAATATTGTTGTTAATCATCATGAGCAAACTGTCGTCGCCATGCCTTTGGCGGAAGTGTTGGGCGGCGTGGCATCGCCATTACTTCATTATGCACCGCCAACGCCAACGCCAACGCCGCATCTTGAAGTGGATATTGCATTAGGCGAGGCGGCATATACCGTATTGCGTCATCCGACGGTATCATGCAAGCGGTTTTTAATTAATATCGGTGACCGTAGCGTGGGCGGTCTTTGTGCGCGTGATCAAATGGTGGGTCCGTGGCAGGTGCCGGTGGCGGATTGTGCGGCATTTTTTAACGATTATACGAACGTAGGGGGAGCGGCATTCGCCCTGGGAGAGCGACCCAATATTGCCGCTTTGCATTGCGGTTGTGGCGCACGCATGGCAGTTGCGGAAGCACTGAGCAATTTGGCTGCCGCGGACATTGGAGATTTGCGGCGAGTGAAGTTATCACTTAACTGGTTGGCAAACTGCGCCGATGATATGCGCGGCAGTGAATTGCGGGATGCAGTTCGCGCGGCTGCCGATTTTTGCGAGGATATAGGGGTCGGCGTTATTGTTGGCAAAGATTCCTTATCCATGAGCATAGAAGGAGAAGATAGTAATGCGCCAACGGTGGAATCGCCGGCGACAGCGGCTGCCATGGCATTTTCTCCGATTGATAACGCCCAGCGTATTCTGACGCCGCAATTATCGGGGCGCACTGATACCCTGCTTATGCTTGCCGCACCCAGCGCACAGCAGCGATTGGGCGGGTCTGTGTTGAGTTTGGCGACAGGTTTATATACTTCGACCCCTCCCCCGGATGTGGAAGCGAAAACCATGGCCGCTTTTTGGCGTGCCATAGCAGTATGCCATGAGCAAAATTTACTCCTTGCCTATCACGACCGCGCAGATGGCGGTTTGTGGGCTTGCGCGTGTGAGATGGCTTTTGCCGCTAATTGTGGTGTATTATTGGTGGCCGATGGTTTATGCAACACCGCAAGCGAGACGGACGGCGGCGCCGCAGTTGGCGGGCGTGAAATAGCCACACTTTTTAACGAGGAAATAGGGGCATTGTTGGAAGTTCCGCGTGAGAGTGCTGCCGCAGTGATGAAGATTTTTGCCGATGCCGGATTACCGCAAGCGGCGCAAACTGTGGGCTATGCCACAGTGGAGCGGCGCTTGCGCATATATGATGGCGGAGAGAAATTACTGGATGAATCCTTAGATGATTTGCGGCGGGCGTGGGATGAGGTAAGTTATGAAATCACACGTCGGCGAGATGCCCCTGAATGTGCCGCTGCCGAGCACCAGCGGGATTTTGCCGATGATCCGGGATTATTTGCGCGCGTGCCTTTTGCCATGGATAC
>JBPCWX010000024.1:0-9345 GCA_051009095.1 Gammaproteobacteria bacterium
CCCTGTGCCGCCTTAAGCAACCCGCGCAGCATTCGCACTTCGGAGGCATCTGGCTCGGCACGCATCACCAACCGCCGCAAGCGCGATAATAATAAATCATCACTGCCCCGCTTGGGCATCTGCATCACCGCCAACACTTCCCGGCCATGCTCCACCAGTCGCTCGATCTGCTCTTGCGTGGGCATGTTGCGCGGGGCCGCACGCGGGGCCATCGCTATCGCCTGCCGTAATTCATAAACCGCAATTTGCACCGCCTGCGATAAATTCAGCGAAAAATAAGCCGCCGCAGTCGGTATCTCCACCGCATATCCGGCACGCTGCACATCTTCATTGGTCAAACCACTGCGCTCACCGCCAAAGACAAAAGCCACCTCGCCACCAGCCGCCAAATTTTTTGCCGCCACCCCGCCACCATCGCGGGCAGTAATGAAAGTCGGCGATAAATCGCGGCGGCGCGCCGTAAAAGCAAAAACAGCAGCGCACTCCGCCAACGCCTCGGACAGCGTCTCGCACACCACCGTATCCGCCAGCACATCCAGCGCACCCGCCGCCAAAGCGCGCGATTGAGAATCAATCAAAGTGCGCGGCGACACCAGATATAACCGCCGCAAACCCATGGTTTTCATCGCTCGCGCAGTCGCCCCAATGTTGCCAGGATGGGTCGTATCCTTCAACACCACCCGCATTTGTGCCAGTGAATTGTGGCTCATGCCGCCCCGCTACATACTCGGCAGCGTGGATCGCGCGGCACTTCCACGTCGCGCCATACCATGCGCCGCCCGTCAAGTAATAACAGCCGGCCCACCAATCCACCAACGCCGCGCATGGCGATAAGTTTAATTGCTTCCGCCGCTTGCAAGCAGCCAATCATCCCAACCAACGGTGCAAAAACCCCCATCAAGGCGCAGCGCGTCTCTGGCGCACAATCGTTTTCATCAAATAAACAGTTATAGCAGGGTGAGCGCTCCGCACGCGTGTCAAACACCGTCATTTGCCCCTCAAAACCCAACGCCGCACCAAACACCAGCGGCTTTTTTTGGACGGTGCAATGGCGATTGATTAAATGACGCGTCCCATAATTGTCGCAGCAGTCCAATATCACATCGGCGGCGGCGACAAGCTCGGCAGCATTGTGCTCGCTGATTTTTTCATGCCGTAGCAAAACGCGGCAGTGCGGATTGACCGCCGCAAGAGATTGCTGCGCAGACTCCACCTTGGCCCGCCCCACGTCGGCGTCGCCATGCAAAATCTGCCGCTGTAAATTGGTTAAATCCACCACATCATCATCACACAAAGTTAGCCACCCAACACCGGCAGCGGCAAGATACAAAGCCGCCGGACAACCCAGTCCACCCGCCCCAACCACCAGCACGTGTGCCGCCGCCAAGCGTTCCTGCCCGTCGATGCCAATGTCATCTAAGAGAATGTGGCGACTGTATCGTTGTAAAAGCGAATCATCCATGAATGGCAAAATACCTCGGCGTGAATGTTAGATTATCGGCAAAGCCCACTGCCGGCGAATTTTTTACGGCAACCATCCCAAGCAAAACACTCTCCATGTTTAGTCGATATATCAGCCGACCCGCCCAACAGGTGCATTTTATAACCTATCAGAAAAATCCTGATTTTCGGATTTTAGTGCCTCCACCGTCCCCAAGGCATAATGCCTGCTCATGTCCGGGGAATAGCGGCTTGCTTCCGGCGTCCGCCCCAAAGCCTCGGCTATCGCGCGAACATGATGCGGCCCACCACCGCAGCATACACCCACCAGGCGAATATCGTTAGCCACACATTCTTGGGCAAAAGCCCCCATTTCATAACGCGTGCAAGCGCAAGATTCCAATGCCACTGGAAAAGCCCGCATCCCTTTGGGGCGGCAATATTCGCCCGCTGGATCTTGCAAAGACTGAAAAGTCGGCATTTCTGGCGTGGTGCGAAAAGGCACTGGAACCCCGGCAACATGACAAGACACCGCCGCGCGGATATTTTTCAGCTGCGGCAGCATCGTCGCCGGACCGCGGCAGCAATTCATACCCACCACATCCGCGCCGGCATCTTCCAGTTGTTTGCAGACATCTTCCGGCGGCAGGTTTTCACGCGACAAGCCGGTGGAATGCGTCACCACATTGACCACCACATCAACGCCGGCTTTTTTTGCCTCTTCCAAACCGATGAGCGCCTCACCCAGCCACGACAGCGTCTCCACCAAAATGCAGTCCACTCCCGCTTCGGCCGCCCACGTCACTTGTTCCGCAAACATCCGCCGCGCTTCATCATGCGACTGCTTGTCATCGGGCAAATATATGTTGGTGTTGCAGATATTGCCGGCCACCAAAGTTTGCCCGCTTGGGTCTTCGGCGGCAGCGGCTTTGGCCAAGGCCAAGGCGTTTTTTTGCAACGGTTCCAATAATTCCTCCTTGCCGACAATCCGCAGTTTATCGCGATGGCCATAATAGGTGAAAGCCACCATAACCTCAGAGCCGGCGCGCAAAAATTCACGGTGCAGTTGCGTCACCACATCGGGGTGTTCCAATACCACCTCCGGCACAAAAGCCCCCGCCTGCAAATAACCGCGCCGCTCAAACTCAAATAAATACCCTTCGGCGCAAATGATCGGGGCGGCATCCAATCTTTCGGTTAGTGTTCCCATTGTTGCTCCTTTCGGTAAATAAACAAGTGTATCACTAAAACAATCCAACCATCTTGCCGCCCCACACAAACCCACCAGCAACACAGTCTTTATCGCAACATAAAATAACGGCAAATATAGCGCGCACTATCACACCCGCCCAACAGTCTGTGATCCAACGCGGCATCACATAACCACCAAGTCAAACAGCCGCAAAACTTCGTCGGCCACGGCACATTTTTAATGATCATCCAGCAGCAGCTCAACATTACCGCCAACTGCCGTGGTATCTGTGCATACAAGCCGCTCATGAAAATATTGCGGCACCTCAAAAAGTTGCGATACAAAAGGCAAAATGGCTCCTTCTCTATCGGCAAGCGCCTGCCGATATGGACGCAATACCACCCCCCCGCCCAATACCGCCAACCCGGCCATACCGCTCAATTCTTTTACTGTCGCCGCCGCCAAACAGCCGCCCAATGCCACCACCGGCGCCCCAGCATCACGCAACGCCGCCACGTCCACTTGTTCGCAAACAAGCACCGCTCCGCCGCCGGCAGCAAGCGATTGTATGGCCTGAGCCAAAGCCGCCGCCGCCCCGCCATCTCCCAAACAGATAAAAACTCCGCGCCCATGAAGCGACATCAAATTACGCTCACCCGCCACGCCGGGCAATAACTGCGGATATTGCCGCATAAACGCCTCACTCTGAGCCAAAGCCTCAAGCGCCAGCGCCGCCGTTTCCTGCGGATATGTTGCCAGTGCCGCCCGCAACACTTCCACCCGATTGGTTTTTTTGCCCCAGTCGCCGCATTCAAGAGAAGCAATGGCATCATTAATCACTGCCGCGGAGCATGTTTCACCGGCGGCGATATTGGTGTACGCGCTTTGTTTACGCCCGCGCAATCGCCTGAGATAATTTGGTCCTCCCGCTTTTGGCCCGGTGCCCGACAACCCTTCGCCGCCAAAGGGCTGAGATCCCACCACGGCGCCAATTTGGTTGCGATTAACATAAATGTTGCCAACCCGCGCACGCGCTGCAATTTCTTGCGCCCGTGAATCGATGCGGCTGTGAACGCCCAAAGTCAAACCATAACCCTTGGCATTGATATGGTCCACAATTTTGCCCATGTCATCGGCGGCGAAGGACGCCAAATGCAAAACCGGCCCAAACACTTCATGCGCTAAGTCAGCAATGCCATTGACGCGAAAAAGAGTCGGCGCAATAAAATAGCCGGCGGACAAATTGCCGCACCGCCGCGGCCGATGCAGTAATAAACCGCGCTCTTCCATTTGCTGGCAATACGAGGCAATTTTGTCCCGTGATTCTTGGTCAATAATCGGTCCCATATCGGTTTTGGGCTGCCACGGATCGCCAACGCACAATTCATCCATAGCCCCCGCCAACATGTCAATCACTTTATTTTCAATGTCTTTTTGCACATACAAAATCCGTAAGGCGGAACATCGCTGCCCGGCGCTTTGGAAAGCGGACATAATCACATCACCAACAAGCTGCTCCGGCAGTGCCGTGGAATCCGCAATCATGGCGTTTAGCCCTCCCGTCTCGGCAATCAGCAACGCCGTCGGCGGTGCCATTGCCGCCAAGGTGCGATTAATAACCTGTGCCGTTGCCGTGGATCCAGTAAAGCAAACGCCAGCCATGTTTGTCTGCGCCGTCAATGCCGCACCGACGGTTTTGCCGCCGGGCAGCAGCTGCACCGCCGCCCGCGGAATGCCGGCGGCGTGCATCAGCCCCACCGCTTTGGCGGCGATAAGGGGTGTTTGTGCCGCCGGTTTGGCCAGCACCGCATTGCCCGCCGCCAAAGCCGCCGCAATTTGCCCGGTAAAAATAGCCAGTGGAAAATTCCACGGCGACACACAAACAACAACGCCCGCCGGCATCTGCTCGCCACTGAGTCGGCGCAACGTGGCGGCATAATAGCGCAAAAAATCGACCGCCTCGCGAATTTCACCGGCACAATCGCCCATGGTTTTACCGGCTTCGCGGGCGCCAAGAGCAAACCATTCCGCCGATGATTCTTCATATAAATCGGCCAATTTCTCCAAACACGCCGCGCGCTCGCACGGAGCAGCGGCAGCCCATTCTGCTGCACCTTGGTGGGCGGCCGCCATTGCTTCCTGCACGTGTTGCGGTGTGGCCTCCGCCACTTCTCCCACTTGTTCCTGCGGTTTTGCCGGGTTAAATAATGGGCGCATATCTCCCGCCGCCGTCATTGTCGCCAAACTGGGGGCGGCGCGCCATTGCTCATGCTTAAACGCCTCGCGCGCCTCAATAACCGCTGTCAACCCCTGCTTATCATCCAGCTCCCAGCCGCGTGAATTTTTACGCGTGCCATAAAGATCCGCCGGCAGCACCATCCGCGGTTTAGCAACTGCGGTAAAAGGGTCTTTGGCGATGTCTTCCAGCGGGATGCTTTTATCCGCCAAACGGTGGACAAAAGAACTGCTGGCGCCGTTTTCCAACAGACGGCGCATCAAATATGCCAGCAAATCCTGCTGGGTACCCACCGGGGCATAAATGCGGCAAGACGCCCCTTGCGCCACTGCCGCATGGTGTAAAGATTCACCCATGCCGTGCAATCGTTGAAGTTCAAACGCGGTTTTTGCCGGCGCCAGGCGCAGCACGGCGGCCAGAGTGTGGGCATTATGCGTGGCAAATTGCGGATATACCCGCCCCTTGGTCGCAAACAAGCGGCGCGCGCAAGCCAAATAAGATATGTCGGTGTGCGCCTTGCGCGTAAATACCGGATAGTCTTCTATCCCCAAAGTTTGCGCCCGTTTAATTTCCGCATCCCAATAGGCTCCCTTCACCAGCCGCACTTGCCAGCGCCGCCCCAGACGGCACGCCATTTCTTCCACCCAAGACAAAACCGCCATGGCTCGCTTGTCATATGCCTGCACCGCAAAGCCAAAACCTTCCCAATCGCTCAATGCCGCATCGCTCAGCGTCAATGCCATCACTTCCAGCGACAATTCCAGCCGTTCCGACTCTTCCGCATCGATATTAAAACCCATATTGGCGGCGGCGGCTTGCCGTGCCAAATCGCGCAGTTTGGGCGGTAATTCTCTGAGCACGCGCGCTTGTTGTGCGCGTTCATAGCGCGGATGCAAAGAGGATAATTTAACCGAAATAGCCGGATTATTTTGTACTGCCGCATGACCGTCGCATGCTTGGGCAATGTTTGCGATAGCATCGGCATATGCGTCAAAATAGCGCTGCGCATCTTTTTCCGTCCGTGCCGCTTCGCCCAGCATGTCATATGAATAAAGAAACCCTTTCGTCTTTTGCGCACGCCGCCTGGCCTTGCTGATGGTGCTGCCCAAAATAAAATGCTGCGCCAATTCGGTCATCGCTTTTTTGATGGCCAGGCGAATCACCGGAAAACCGAGTCGCTGCACCATGGTGTGGACCACCGCGCCCAAATTAGCGGGAGCGACCAATTTACCGGTAAGCATCAAACCCCACGTGGCGGCGTTAACAAAAGCAGAATCAGAATGTCCCCGGTGCAGGCTCCAATTAGGCGGGGCAATTTTATCGGCGATTAATTCGCTCACAGTTGCCGCATCGGGCACCCGCAGCATGGCTTCGGCCAAACACATTAAGGCGATACCCTCTTTGCTGGACAATTCATATTCCGCCATCAAACTATCCATCACCGCAGAAGCAGAGGCTTGTCGGGCTTGCCGCGCCAATGCTGCGGCATCCGCTGATATTTGCTTGCGCACAGACGGCGACAATGCCGCCGCCGCCATCAGCCGTTGCGTGGCGACTTCTTCATTTTCCAAGTGAAAATGCCCCAAGTCAGAAATATTGACCGCGTGTGTCATTGTGTTTTTTGCCCTAACTTTTATGAAAACGGATAATTTTAACACAGCCGCCAGCGGTGCAGCCGACAAAAAAACAATGGCGGGGACGGGACAATCGCAACTTGGTCATCGACCGCAAATGCAGAGCCGCACCTTGTTGACTGAAATTTAAGATAGCGTATGTGCGCCCAAATTCATATAAAGGCAAAAAATGGGGTAGAATAAAAGAATGCAGACTTTGCGTCAATATGCACAACAAGGTAAGCGGCATCTGTCATCGTTGCTGCTGGTGGAATTGTGCCGCGGTCTTATGCTGACTTTGCGGCATATGTTTCGCCCCAAAATCACCGTGCGTTTTCCCGAAGAAAAAACCCCCCGTAGTCCGCGTTTTCGCGGCTTGCACGCCTTGCGCCGCTATCCATCAGGAGAAGAACGCTGCATCGCCTGCAAATTGTGCGAGGCAGTCTGTCCCGCCTTGGCCATTCACATTGAATCTGAACAGCGGGATGACGGCAGCCGCCGCACCACCCGCTATGATATTGATTTAACCAAGTGCATTTTTTGCGGCATGTGCGAAGAAGCCTGCCCGGTGGATGCGATTGTGGAAACCCATGTCTTGGAATATCACGGCGAACGGCGCGGCGATTTATATTACACCAAAGACATGCTGCTGGCCGTGGGCGACAAATATGAAAAAGAAATTGCCGCCGCCCGCCAAACAGATTCGTCTTATCGCTGAGCGTCATAACGGCGTCTCACCGTTTGCCCTTAACGGTTTTGTGATGAACCCACAGTATCCCTTGCTTGTCTCTTTCCCGATTTTGACGGCATCATAATGTCCGCCGCAGTTTATATGGTGCAGCGGGATTTTGCCGTTGGTGATTTGGCCGGCAACCGCCGCAAACTTCTTGATGCCGCCGTCCGCGCGCAGCAATGCGGTGCGGCGGTGCTGCTGTCGCCGGAATTATCGCTCACCGGCTATTGCCCCGAAGACATGCTGTATAACCCGGCCTTTATGGATGATGTCGCTCGTGAATGGCAAACCCTCATCGCCGAGGCACCGCCCAATTTGGCAATTTTGGCGGGCTTGCCATGGCGCGATAGCGATAATGGCCAAGTCCACAACGCCGCCGCCTTGATTCGCAACGGACGCTTGGAAGCGGTGCATAAAAAACACAATCTGCCCAATTATTCAGTATTTGACGAGCGGCGATATTTTTGCGGCAGTGATGAGCCGCCGCTGTTTTTTGCCGCTGAGGGGCACCGATATGCCGTGCAGATTTGCGAAGATATTTGGCCGGAACCACAAACCTGGGCGGCAGCCATTCGCCAGCGCGCAGATACCGCACTGGTCCTAAACGCCTCACCTTTCCATCTTGGCAAACAGGAGGCGCGGCAGCAAACAGCACGCCGCTTTGCCGCCACCAGCGGCGCCACGCTACATTATTGTAATTGCATCGGCGGCCAAGATGAATTGATTTTTGACGGCGCCTCTTTTGTCATCAATGCGGCGGGCGACGTGCTGACGCAATTCCCGGCCATGCGGGAGCATGAGGGCATGGACGGCGATTATCCCTATCCCAGCGACGACGAGGCATTGTACGAAGCATTATTGCTTGGCATCCGCGATTATGCGGCAAAAACCGGCTTTGGCGGGGTGGTGCTGGGCTTGTCGGGCGGTGTTGATTCGGCTTTGGTGGCAGTTGCGGCAGCAGACGCGCTTGGAGGCAAAAATGTGTTAACCGTCATGATGCCGTCTCCGCACACATCGCCGGCCAGTTTGACAGACGCCGCAGCCATTGCTCGGAACATTGGTTCGGAATGGTTGGAAATCTCCATAAAACCGCTCATGCAGGCAATGGACACCGCATTATCTCCGCATCTGCGCCCACGCCAAAATGATACGACCAGGGAAAATATACAGGCGCGCCTGCGCGGACAGCTGCTGATGGCGCTATCCAACAATCGCAATTTATTGCTTTTGGCAACCGGCAACAAAAGTGAAATGGCTTGCGGTTATGCGACCTTATACGGCGACATGTGCGGCGGCTTTGCGCCCTTGAAAGATCTTAGCAAAACACGGGTTTGGCAGCTGGCCAAATGGCGCAATCGCCGCAATGTGGTTGTTCCTTGGCGGGTTATCACCCGCCCGCCCAGCGCTGAGTTGCGCGATGAACAAACCGACCAGGACACCTTGCCGCCATATGAACAAATTGATGCCGCCATTGCCGCGCATTTGGAAGAAAGACGCCCGCACACAGAAGTGGCGCAGCAATGGGGGGACGATTTTGCGGCGCAATTTTTTGCCCTGCTGGAAAAGAGCGAATATAAAAGGCGGCAAAGCGCGCCCGGTCCCAAACTCACCTCGCGCGCCTTTGGCCGCGACTGGCGAATGCCGATAGCCAATCGCTATCGTCATGTTTGAGCGCACCGCAAACACCCCGTCAGAAACCGCAAAGACCGCCCAGCAACTGGCGTCAGCACTGCCCCCGCCGCCCTTGTGCATACATTTACAGGGGGATTTGGGCGCCGGTAAAACGCTTTGGGTGCGGGCTTTGCTGCGCGCTTTGGGCGGGGCGGAGAATGTGCCCAGTCCAAGTTTTGCCTTGGCTTTGTCATATGCTTTGCCGTCTCTGCTGGTGCATCATCTGGATTTGTTTCGCCTCCCCTTGGGAAAGCAAATGCCGGCGGATTTGCTGGAATATCTATATGATGATAACGCTTTGTGTTTGATTGAATGGCCGGAACGGATGGTGGACTTGCCGCCGCCCGATGTGCACGTAAAATTTGAGTTTGTTAGCGATGAACAGCGGCGATTAATTTTCTCCGCCGGCAGCGACAAGGGCATGATGTGCTTGCGCGCGCTAACTTGGCAAAATAAATAA
>JBPCWX010000025.1:0-2476 GCA_051009095.1 Gammaproteobacteria bacterium
AGTGCCAGCACCATATCGGCGCGTTGGCGCATATCGGGGTGCAAGCCATCTGCGCCGCCTAATACAAAAGTAACTTGCGGCACAGCTTCATCTAGCCAGCCTTGCAGTTGGTTGGCAAAAGCCCGACTTGTCATATTTTTCCCCGTTTCATCAAGTGCCACAACCAAACCTTGCGCCCCTGCCAGATAATCACTCAGCACTTTATGCTCATCTTGTTGTTGGGTGGTGGGGTTGGTGTTTTTTTTCTTATCGCATTCATGCACAGCAATTTGTGTAAGGCCCACCGCCTGCCCAGTGCGTTGGGCGCGGGTGCAATAATCTTGCACCAATGTTGCTTCTGGCGTTGTCCGACTTTGGCCAATTGCCAGAATGATAATACGCATTGGCTCAGGCGGTCAGATTATTAAAATTGGATTCGGGGTTGCGGGTGTGCGCTTTATTATTTTGGGCTTCATTGTTTTGGGCTTCGCTGGCCCACATTTTTTCTAAGCCATAAAATTCGCGCATTTCGGCGCGGAAAATATGGGCCACCACATCCCCAGCATCCACCAGCACCCAATCACAATTTGACTGGCCTTCCATGCGGATATTTTTGCACTCTTCATGTTTTAGTTTTTTTATCAAATGCTCGGCAATCGCCTTCACATGGCGTTGCGAGCGTCCAGTCGCAATCACCATATAATCAGCAATGGCCGATTTACCAGTAAGATTTATGCTGACAATATCTTGCGCCAAATCATCATCAAGACTGGTAAGCACCAGCTCATGAATCAAAGCATCACGCGAAACATTTGTGCGCGAAGATGCTATCCTTTGTGCCGTTGGCTTATTTTCGCTCAGTGCGTTTCTCCATTGGTCAACTGCAATAATTAATATCTGATATGTAACCAAAATTTGCCACCAATGGCAAGCCAGTTGCGCCATATTTTACCACTATTTTATGTGGGTTTTCGTAGCGCGGAAGAAGAGGCTTGGCTTAATGTTAATGTGCCATCTAATAAAATCCAAGCAGGGGCGGGCATAAATTTGAAACAACGCGCATTGAAAGCTTTTTTGCGCTGGTGGGCATAGCGCAATGCGGCTGGGCTGTGCATGGCTTGTATCGTATAGTTGGGGCGCGGATAAACAACAATCGGGATTTCTTGCATAAAATCAGTCCAGCCTTTCCAGCGATGCAATTCGGCCAGATTATCAGCACCCATAATCCAGATAAAATTTATTGTCGGATGCGCGGCTTTAAGGCGGCGCACCATATCAATCGCATAAAGAGTGCCAAAGCGCGTTTGTTCGTCTGACACATAAATTTTTGGGTGTTGGGTGAGTGCCCGACATGCCGCCAAACGCGCCGCCATATTTTTAGGTGCGTGGTCTTTAAGCGGGTTTTGCGGGTTAACCAGCCACCAGACAAAATCAAGATTAAGGGCTTTTAGAACAGCCAATGAGATGGTGCGGTGGCCACTATGTGGTGGGTCAAAACTGCCCCCCAATAGGCCAACGGATTGGCCAGCACAAAAACGCATTTGCCGCATTATAAGCTCTCGCTTTTATGTTGGTTTTTATTGGGGACGTATCTGGCCATTGCCGCGCACACGATACTTAAAACTGGTTAATTGTTCTAGCCCAACTGGACCCCGCGCATGAAAGCGACCTGTGGCAATGCCAATTTCGGCACCCATGCCAAACTCGCCCCCATCGGCAAATTGTGTTGAACTATTATGCATCACAATCGCACTATCAACCTCGGTCAAAAATTTTTCTGCACTTGCCGTATCATCGGTGACAATAGCATCAGTATGGTGCGATCCATAATGGGCAATATGGGCAATGGCGGCCTCAATACCATCTATCACTTTAACGGCAATAATATCATCAAGATATTCAGCATACCAGTCCGCTTCGCTGGCGGCGACCACTTGTTTATTGATTTGTTGGGTTTCGCTACAGCCATGTATGGCACACCCTGCCGCTTGTAACGCCTCAACCAATGGCTTTAAGTGGGTGGTGGCACAGGCTTTATCCACCAGCAGAGTTTCTGCCGCCCCGCAAATACCTGTGCGGCGCATTTTGGCGTTCACCGCAATTTCAATAGCCATATCAAGCTGGGCTTTTGCCTGCACAAATACATGGCACACACCATCAAGATGCGCAAATATCGGCACCCGCGCTTCGCTCTGCACGCGCTCTACCAAGCCTTTGCCGCCGCGTGGCACAATCACATCTAGCTGGCCGTCTAGGCCGCCCAACATCATGCCAACCGCTTTGCGGTCAGGGTCTGGCACAATCTGCACACAATTTTCGTCTAGCCCCGCCATGTTCAACGCACGGGCAAAAGCGGCATGAATACATTGTGCCGAATGTTGAATTTCCGAACTGCCGCGCAAAATCACCGCATTGCCAGATTTCAAACACAAAGCGGCCGCATCTGCCGTCACATTGGGGCGGCTTTCATAAATCACGCCAATAACCCCCAATGGCA
>JBPCWX010000026.1:0-5416 GCA_051009095.1 Gammaproteobacteria bacterium
ATCTGTCGGGCGGTGATGACTTCTTTGGGCCGGATTATGGCGGCGCCGAGGTCTTTACCAATGTGCGCGCCGGCTATCTGAAAGAATGCCCCAAGGTGGGCGCGCTGTTGGCGAATCTAAAATTTACTCTGCCGATGGAAGGCGCGATTATGGGTGCGATTCTTGACAATGGCGAAGAGCCGCAAAATGCCGCCGGCGACTGGTTGCGCGCCAATCCTGCGGTGTTGGATGAGTGGCTGGATGGTGTCAAAACCATTGACGGCCAAGACGCTTTATCCGCCGTAAAAGGACATTTGGGCATCGGCGGTTAGATTTATACTCCTTAAAAAGCGCGGGCGTTTAGTCCGCGCTTTTTTTATGCCGAGATGACGGCGAGATTAATGGCAAGATGATAATGCCGCCGAATATTTCCCAAATGGTTGTGGATTCCATTATGAAACGCGACAAAGAGTAAAAAAGCAAAAGGTGTAAAAGCAAGCGGAAAAAGCACCATCATCTATCATCTCACCCCCCGCTTTAGGGGGGGCAAGTGCCGTAGCACTTGCGGGGGGTGGTTTATCTTTACTTATTATCCCACCCCCCGCGAGTTCGCCAGCGCGACCTCGCACCCCCCCCCCACAAGTGCGGAGGGTGAGAAATGGTAAAAAATTAATCTCATTCCCAAGCGTTTGGGAATGAGATTAACATTTGGCACCATCACCATTATCTCACTCCCGCTCATCTATCATCTTATCCCGCTTCAGGTGGCAAGCGTTTTAGCACTTGCGGGGCAGATGCGGGCAAACCCGGCTAATAATGCTACATAGGGGAACGGACTGAATTGAAGTATGGAAGTTTCCCTTCTGCGACCTCGTGAGAATTAAGCCATGTCCTTTCGAGCATTTCAAGATTTTCATAACGGAGCCAGTGAAACCAGATTGCCCTGCCAAGTGGTGTTGGCGCAGTTTTATCTGGTGAGTCAAGGTGTTGGTCAAATCGACGTGCCAAGCAGTTGGATAAACCAACATAAAGAATTGTTTCGTCGATATTGCTGAGAACGTAGCATCCGCTACTTGGCGGCACCAGAAGACGATGGCTCGGCTGGAACGCAACTTTCTCATCAGGGTGAGGAATGAGATTAAAAACTTTCATAATTCAATCTCTTTCCCTGCGTTATTGTACAATGCTTTTGTCATTTCGTGTACGACCTTTGAAATTGCACCCGAATTCATCCCGCCAGCAACACTACCTTTGTGCCACCACTCTGGTGAACCGACTCCTGCATGTTCGCCCTCCATCGAATTAAAACAGTTTTCGAGTTCATCTTTCATGGTGTCTACAGTGAATGAACGCATATTCTTTAATTTATTAAAAAATGGTATTGAAAATGCTCCAAAAAGTACAACGCCATTGTATTTAAACAGCACCGAATCAGAGCCGTCGTCAAGAATTTCAGATATTGCTTTCCAGTAGTTCAGAAACACCTTCTTTTGTTTATCTAACTCTTCCACTATTACCGGATTACTGGCAACCAGATAAAGCTTGTTAAGTAAGGTAACGAAAGACCCCTGCTTTATGGTTTTTCCATTTGCGGCTTCGTTAGCCATTTGGATTTTTCCATACCAAGGAGAGCCATCAGTCGAGTTCAAATAATCCGTAATTTTTACGGCTTTGTCAATTGCGCCACGGTCAACAATCGTTTGAATCCATTTTGGCAAACTGGGTATATTTTCAAGACCAATCAATCTAGTTAGGTGAGCGTAAATGTGCTGTTCCACCGCCTTATCGACACTTTTTTGTGTGGTGTTGACAATAAGGAAGTGGCACATTTGTGAAATTGCATCGAGGTTGATTGCAATATTGATGGGTACTTGGAATTCAAGGACGCGGTTGTCCGTTTCTGCGGCCATGCGTAATCCTTCAAGACGGTGTTGCCCGTCCACTACGCTAAACGGACAAACTTCGCCGGGGCAGATAGTTATCGTGCCATCACTATCGTAATCAATGTTTTTATCGGTCGCCAATAATACGGATGTCGGCAAGAAAGCGTCTCTGCTTTCTTGCCCTTTTAAGATGTATCCCGCTAATTTTTTGGCGCGCGCACGATTAAGAACCCGCTGGTAACCCGCACGTTCCTCATCATTGGGGTCCAATTTTTCCACCGAATAAAAACCAGGGGAAACCAGATTTTTAACTTCAATTGACGTTGAGTACAACACCAAATCGCCTTGTACGCTTTTGGCTACGGGTAAGGTTATGTTCATAGCAAATTTCTCCGACGTGATTAATGGACTTTTTACTGTTGACTACAGCGTGTGGTGCTGGCTATTATACTTTATTGCGCAAATTTTGTGTGCCGTTTTATCGCGGGCGGATTAATGTTATAAAATAGGGTTGTTGATTTTATATGCCCACATTGAAAGCAGGAGTAAACATGTCTAACAAGCCCACTTTAACCTCTTCCGCCGGGATTCCCGTAGCGGATAATCAAAACAGCATCACCGCCGGGGCGCGCGGGCCTTTGCTGGTGCAAGACTGGCAATTATTCGAAAAACACGCCCATTTTAACCGTGAGCGCATTCCCGAACGCGTCGTCCATGCCAAAGGCTCCGCCGCTTTTGGCAAACTGTCCATTCATCGGGATATGTCCGACTATACCTGCGCCTCGCTTTTTGGCAAAGCGGGTAATGCCGCCGATTGCCTGTTGCGGTTTTCCACCGTGGCCGGCGAACGCGGCGCCGCCGATGCCGAGCGCGATGTGCGCGGTTTTGCCCTGAAAGTCTACACCGATGAAGGCAACTGGGATATGGTGGGCAATAATACCCCCGTCTTTTTTGTGCGCGACCCCTACAAATTCCCCGACTTCATTCACACCCAAAAGCGCGACCCTAAAACCAATCTGCGCAACATGACCGCCGCTTGGGATTTTTGGTCGCTGTCGCCAGAAAGTCTGCATCAGGTTACTATCCTGTTTTCCGACCGCGGACTGCCCACAAGTTATCGCCACGTCAATGGCTATGGCTCGCACACCTACAGTTTTTATAACGCCAAAGGTGAGCGGTTTTGGGTAAAGTTTCATTTCAAGACCAAGCAGGGGATCGATTTTTTCACCGATGAAGATGCGGCAGCCCTGGTCGGCGGCGACCGCGAAAGTCATCAGCGCGATTTGTTTGCGGCGATTGCACGGGGCGATTTTCCCAAATGGAAGTTTTGCGTGCAGATTATGCCCGAAGCGGACGCCCAACAAACGGCATACAATCCCTTTGATTTGACCAAAGTCTGGCCGCACGGTGATTATCCTCTCATCGACGTCGGCGAGCTGGAATTAAACCGCAATCCAGAAAATTATTTTGCCGAAGTGGAGCAGTCCAGTTTTTCGCCGGCAAATGCGCCCATCGGCATTGGCCACAGCCCCGACAAGATGCTGCAATTTCGCATTTTTTCATATGCGGATGCGCACCGCTATCGCTTGGGCGTGAATTATGAAGATCTGCCGGTGAATCGCCCGCAAGGTCCGACGCATACCTATTATCGGGACGGGGCGATGCGCTTTGACGGCAACAGCGGCGGGGCGGTCAATTATGAGCCAAACAGTTTTGGCGGGCCGGTTGAAAACCTCCGCATGCAAGAGCCGCCGCTGGCGATTGACGGTGATGCGGCACGTTATGACCATCGCGATGGCAATGATGACTATACCCAGCCGGGCAACTTGTTTCGCTTGATGACGGCGGAGCAAAAAGAACGGCTGTTTGCCAACATTGCCCGCTCTATGCAGGGCGTCCCCGATGAGATTATTCAGCGTCAGCTTGGCCATTTTGCCCAAGCCGATGCCGCATATGCGGAAGGCGTGTCGCGGTTGCTCAGCAGTTTGGCGGCATAAATGACGGGCGTTTTCTCCGGGCGTTAAACACCATGCAAGCCGCCGCTGTGTCCGCCGTGCTTGGTGGATTAATCCTCTTGCACCGCCAAACGGAGGCCGGTGGCGGTGGATTTTTTGGCGAAGTTAGGGAAGGAAGTGGCGACATTGCGGCAGTTGCGCACGGTGATATTTTTTCGCGCGCGCAATGCCGCCATGGCCAAAGCCATGGCGATGCGGTGGTCGCCGTGTGAGTCCACGTCGCCGCCGTCAAAAACCTCATGCTGCCCGCCGTCTCCTTCAATAATAACGCCGTCATCGGTTGCTTCACACCCAACGCCCAAAGTTTGCAAGCCGTCCACCATGGCGGCGATGCGGTCGCTTTCCTTGTGCCGCAATTCCGCCGCACCGGATAGCCTGGTTTCGCCGCGCGCCGCCGCCGCCGCTATAAACAACGCCGGAAAATCATCTATGGCCGTGGGCACATCCGCCGCTTCAATGCTAATGCCGCGCAATTCGCTCCCGACAATGCGAAGGTCCGCCGCCGGCTCAGCGCCAATTTGACGGGGATTCAACACATCAATTTGCGCTCCCATGCGGCGCAATAATTCGATGATGCCGTAGCGTGTCGGGTTGATGCCGACTTCTTTTAGCACCAATTCACTGTTAGGGGCAATCGCTGCGCCCACCATAAAAAACGCCGCCGATGATAAGTCCGCCGGCACATTCACCCGCGCCGGTGATAAATTGACCCCGCCCACCACCGTTGTTTTCAATTTTTCCCGTCTCGGCGGCGCCCCAAAAACTTCCAGCATCCGCTCTGTGTGGTCGCGGCTTTTTTCCGGCTCGATGACCGTGGTTTCTCCTTCGGCGCGCAATCCCGCCAATAATAAAGCGGATTTAACCTGCGCGCTGGCCATCGGCAATGTGTGTGTTATGCCCTGCAGCCGCCCGCCTGAGGACACCAGCACTGGCGGGCAACCGTCCGCCGCCGCGCTAATGCGCGCCCCCATTTGCGCCAGCGGTTCGGTGACACGGCGCATCGGACGCCGCATTAACGATTCATCGCCCACCAAGCGGGCGTCAATATCCCACCCCGCCGCCACGCCGCAAAACAGCCGCATTAATGTGCCGGCGTTGCCGCAATGCACCTCCGCCGCCGGTGATGATAAAGTGCCGCACCCTTTGACTAATAATCGCCCGTTGTCTTCCTGTATGTCCACCCCGCAGGCGCGCACGGCGGCAATGGTGGAGCACACATCTTCGCCCAATAAGGCATGATGAATTTCGCTGTCGCCGTTTGCTAAAGCCGCCAGCAAAACGGCGCGGTGAGATATGGATTTATCGGACGGCGGGCGCAATTCGCCACGCAATTCACCCCCCGGGGATACAATATATTTCATTCGCCTCTCCTTTGAGTAATAACCCGCTCAATTTTATCGGTATGCCGCCCGCTGTTATAAAGTAAGCCCATTATTATAAGTTTGCCGCCCAATCGCGCCGCAAACGGCGGGCGGCGGAAAATTTGTCGTGCAAACATGCCGCATCTTTTGCTTTGACCGCTTCTTCCAATGAATCCAA
>JBPCWX010000027.1:0-14296 GCA_051009095.1 Gammaproteobacteria bacterium
CGGGCGGTCATTGGGCGATTGCCGCCGCTTGCCGCTTGGCGAATGCGTCACTGGTTGCCTTGTTTCATTATTCAGAGATTATGGCTGCCGCCATTATCAGTTATTTTGTTTTCGCCCACATCCCCGACTATTGGGTGTGGGTAGGGTTTGCCTTCATTGCCAGTGCCAAAATTGTCGTGACCTTATTGGAGATGCGCGAGAAGCGGCAAGGACAACGGAGTAATCATAAACCGTCATAAATATACTGCGGCTGTTTATGCGATTTTATTTGCTGATGGTGACTCAATGTGAGGTGGGTTAATTATGATGCTATAAACGGCGGTCGCTGTTGGTGTGGTGTTATGCCAAAAGTTTGGCAAGACAACACTTCACCGATAGGCATTCCTAAACTGACAAAACCATACCTCCGATAATTTTGAGTTGATTTTGGCAATTACCCGAGCTCGCTAATCACCCATCCACTGCCGGATTTATTGGCTACGAAAGTGATAGTGACACCATTGATGGTGCTGTTCATGATGGTAATGCTTGTACCAGAAGTGAAAAATGAATACTGACCCTGACCACTAGAAAGCACGGTAAATGTCAATCCTTTATGTGTGCAACTGTCACCAGGGGAATAAGTAACCCCAGTTTGGCAAGTGCCGTCACTACTACCACCGCCACTACTGGACGACACATTAACGCTCACATCATCGCAATTATCAGATGGATAACTCTCTTGACCATCATCAGGCACACAAGCGAAGTAATAGTAAGTGCCGGTGGAAGACGGGGCGGTCACATTGATACTTTCACTGGAACTTGCGCCCACTGCAAGTGCCGGAACCGAATCGGTGCCGATTTCCGTATCGCTGGATGTAAGAATGCTGTTGTTTGACCGGTAATATGTCAATATGGCAGGGGGGGTGGAAATATCAGCACCGGTATAGTTGCGAACTTCGGTGTTTAGCACAAACGATTGGCCGGGGGTTAAGGTGGTATCACTGGCAGAAATATCTACTTCGAAATCCCACGTGTCACTGCTGCCACCACTAGACGGCAGCCCGGTAATTTGGTAACCGCCACTGACCTTAGTGACGGATAAATTATTTATGTTGAGGCTATTCCCAGCGCAAATACTTCCCCCAAAACATACCTGTGTTCCACCGGAATTTACACTGATGATGGTGCCATTACTCAACGTGCAACTCTGCCCTGCACCGAGGACTTGACCAACAGAGCAAGTACCGTCACTACTACCACCGCCACTACTGGACGACACAATAACGCTCACATCATCGCAATTATCAGATGTGTCTCCTTCTTGACCATCATTAGGCACACAGGCGAAGTAATAGTAAGTGCCAGTGGAAGACGGGGCAGTCACATTGATACTTTCATTGGAACTTGCGCCCACTGCAAGGACCGGAACCGCATCGGTGCCGACTTGTGTGTCGCTGGACGAAAGGCTGCTGTCGTTTGACCGGTAATAGGTCAATATGGCAGCGGGTGTGGAAATATCAGCGCCGCTATAATTCCGTACCACGACGTTTAGTGCAAACGATTGGCCAGGGGTTAAGGTGGTATCACTGGCAGAAAGGTCTACTTCGAAACCCCACTTAAGAGTATTTTGTACATTTACTGTTACTGACGCTGTTTCTGTATTTCCTTGCGCATCCCGTACTTGTACAATGAATGTATAAGTACCGGCTGGAGTATTTGGCGATAATGACAAAATGCCACTTTGTGTGCCCAAGGTAAAATAAGAAGTATTACCAGACGAAAACGAATAAGTATAAGGCGAATAGCCACCATTGGCTGAGAACGTGTGTATGTCTTGTGCAGAGGTGCCCGCCGTCTCCGATAACAAAACGCCTGATAATGATAATGGCGGCCTTGTCACCACCACCGTGCCCGTTACCGTCGCCGCGCGATTGGCATAACCATAATCACCCAGCATATCGCCAAGGCGGTCTTCTGTCGCCACGGTAAATAATAAGGTCAATGGACCATCATTGGCGGTAATTGCTATTTCTGCCCCATGTGTGGGAAAGTATTCGCCAACCACTCTATCGCTCTCCAGAGTGTTGCCACCCACCAAAGAAAAAGACGGTGCCACACCATAATGTGCTATAACTTGCCCAGCTTGTCCGGCGTAGCGATGCGCCACGGTGGCCATAAAGCCATTAATCATAAACGGCTGTTCTTCTATGGACGGTTGCCCATTGACAAGCCACGCAGCATTATTCAATGCCAAGAAGCTAACCTCCTGGCGGGGCGTAAATTCCGCTTGTCCTTCATCAATCACCAAATACCACTCGCCGCCTTGACTGCGACAAAATATCCTCGTTCCGGTGGGCATAACCGGCACAATGGCATCGACCACGCCGTCCCTTCTAAACACATATTCCAAAGACACTTCTGCCCCCGCCGCCGTATCGCGAACAAAATCGCTGTCGCCTTCCAAAGACACGGCAACCCCACCCGCCCCATCCCCGGCAAAAGACGCTTGACTGCCGCCATAAATGGTAATTGCCCAAGCATTGTCCGGTGCCGCCAAAGCCACCGTAGATTCGGCCGTTGCCGACACCAACACCCCTGAACTGGATTTAGGATTAAACATTATCCCGTCTGCAATGCTTTGCCCTTGTCCATGAGAGATAAAAACCGCACCGCCGCCCTGCACCTGAACGGAGGATGCAACTTCCACAATCACCGTGGCGACCGCCGTAGCAGTAATGTTTTCGGCATCGGCAATTTCCACCGTTAAATAATATTCATCCTCTTCCGCATCTGCCTGAATTGATAAAGTGCCGTTTTCATATGTAAAAACAGACGGAATATTTGAGGGCGTTATGTATTGATATGGCCTTTTGCCGCTTCGAGGCAAAAATATATGCACTATTTCCGCCACCCCCGCCGCCGCATATAACAATGGCGGATTTATGATCGATATTGTCCCCAACATGACTTCCACCCTAATTGTTGTCGCCATCATCAAATTATCATAAGCAGGATTTAATAATTGAAAATCATCCTCTAAATATACGGTGACATCAAGGGTGGTGGGGTCATTAATATATGCTATCAAATACAATAAGCCATCTTCGATGGTAAAGGCATTAATGGCATTGCTTACCCACCATTTTGCCCGCACTTGAATATTGTCTGCTCGCAAAGTAATAACCACTTGCGAAGGGGTGGTCTGTAATTGTCTGCCCCCTTGCATTTGAATGCGGCGCGGCGATGACAATCCAATTTGCCCGTCATTGCGGGCGGCATACCGCATCCAATTATTGGCGTAAGGGTCGGCCTCGAAATTTCCCCCAAAGCCTTGTCCTGTGTTCTCTATGGGCGAAAGAGAGGGTTTTACCTCACCCCCCCCCCCCCCCGAATTTATTACCGCCGCGCCGGACACGCCGACAAAGCAAAGGGCGAATAAAATAATCGAGGTGAAGCGGCACCAATTGGGTAGGCACACTTTTGTTTTGAATGGATCTGCAAGGTAAAACATAAAAATCACTCCTCCAATTTTGAATCTGAATTTGCGTATTATACATATTTTTCGTGAAAGTCAAACATAATAAACTGCCAAGGGCAATAAACGCCGTTTATAATATAATTAATTGCATTGATATGTCGCCCGATCTTTCCATGAATACAGTCTCTGACATCGCCATTGTCGCCGCATCGCAGCAGGCGACAGCGTGGCAGTTGGCTGCGGCATTGCCGGCGGCGCAAGTGATGGATGCAGTGCCGACAGCGGGAGCAGTGGTGTTGCTAACTTCATATACCGAGACCGATGTGCAGTGGACGGCGCAAATATTGCGGGCGCACCAAGGGGCAAATATTTTGCCGGTGGTGCAAACAGATGCGGCTTTTCCTTTTTTGCCGGCATTGCGGAGACGCGCACAGCAGGAATGGGCAAATTGCCACGTGCTGGAATGGGCAGGCACAGATGACCAAACGGCATGGCGCGATTTGGCGGCAACGATTGAACAATATTTTACGGCGGCGGCAGCTCACCAGCCGACAGAAAATACCGACCATCCGCAAAAAGCGGTTTTGCGGGCGCGGCAAGCATTGGCAGATGTTTTATAAAGCCGATAAAAATAGCATACATAAACTGCCCGCAAAAACTTAAGTCCCTGTTTTTTATCCCCGCATCTTTTGCCGCTTGCGATAAATGGCGCCGCAAAATAACTCATGGCGGCAGAATTATGATGTTTGCCGCTAAAACAAGATAGCGGTACAATCAAGCATTGACTGACAACACCGAGTACAATAACACTATGTTGTTTATCGCTAATTGGAAAATGCACGGCGGTATGGATTTTATCCACCATTGGGCGCAAAATTTTACGCCGCCGAATACCGCGCAAGTGGTGGTTTGCCCGCCGTTTCCCTATTTGTCCGCCGTCCGTGCGGCGCTGCCGGCGACCATCGCAGTGGGAGCGCAAAATATTGCGCGCTGGGCGGAAGACGGCGCGCATACCGGCGAAGTGTCGGCGCGAATGCTTGCCGAATGCGGCGGCAGTTATGGATTGGTCGGGCATTCGGAACGGCGTTTATTATGCGGCGAAGATGATCAACAGTGCGCCGATAAAATAATTGCCGCTGCCGGCGCCGGTTTGTGTCCGATATTATGCGTTGGCGAAACGCAGCAGCAGCGTGATGCGGGCGATACAACCGCCGTCATTGACCGCCAACTGACGGCATTGGACGGCATGGCGGCGGAAGATTTTGCCGCAAAAATGGCGGTTGCATATGAGCCGGTGTGGGCGATTGGCAGCGGTAAAACACCGAGCGCAAATGAGATTAGCGACATTCGCCAATACATTCAGCAAAAATTGATTGTCAAAATGGGGGCATTTGGCAGTACAATAACGCTTTTATATGGGGGTAGCGTAACCCCGGACAATATCGCCATGGCAATACAAGCTGGCATGGGCGGTTGTTTGGTGGGTGGTGCATCTCTACGCCCCGATGTTTTTGCTGATATTTGTGCGTGTGGCGCCGAGGCGCGGGAAAATTAAAATGAAAATATTTTTGTTGTCAATCACTGTGGTTTCTTCTTTGCTCATGGTGGGCATTATTCTTTTGCAGCAGGGCAAAGGCATGGGCATGGGCGCATCTTTTGGGCGCGGCGCCCAAGGCGGCTTGTACGATGCGCCGGGCAAGGCAAATTTTCTCACGCGCACCACCTCCATTTTAGCGACAGTTTTTTTGCTCTCATCACTTGCGCTGAGTTTATATATCGGGCAAAGCGGCGGTGGCGTTTTGGATGAATTACAAGATTCCGCCCCGGCCATTGAAACTGTGGTAGACAGCGAAACGCCGCCGGTGGAGGAAGATTCCTCACTGACAAAACCGGTGGAGGCGCCCGAATGAGCCGATGTGGTGGAATTGGTAGACACGCTGTCTTGAGGGGGCAGTGGGGGATACCCCGTGCCAGTTCGAATCTGGCCATCGGCACCATGATACGCTTTTGGTTATGCGTCATTTCGCCCAAGGCGCTGGGGAAATTTGATGCTTGAAGAATATTTTTCCATTCTTGTTTTTCTTGGGGTGGCGTTGTTTATTGGCGTGGCGCCGGTGGCGCTGGGATTCATTCTTGGCCCGCGCCGTCCCGACCCGCAAAAAAATGCGCCATATGAATGCGGCTTTGAAGCCTTTGAGGACGCGCGGATGAAATTTGATGTGCGCTATTACCTGGTCGCCATTTTGTTTATTTTGTTTGATTTGGAGATTTTGTTTTTGTTGCCGTGGGCGGTTGCTCTTAAAAGCAATATTTTTGGCGCGGTGGGTTTTGGCGGGATGCTTATTTTTCTCACGGTACTGGTTATCGGCTTTATTTATGAATGGAAAAAGGGGGCGCTGGAATGGGAATAATCTCATATCGCCAGATGCGATTGTCGCCGCCTTTGTTTGCCATGGTGCGGCGGGATAACTGGTTTTCCCAAAATGCACCTACCGCAGATTTTTTGTTGCGGGCTAATCGGCAAATGATAAAATCTTTCATAATAGGAGGTGGATGATGACCGACCATACCATTGACCCAACTGACACTTTATCGCCGTCCGCCCGTCCGCCCGCTGATGTGGGCATGACGCTGACGGAGCGGGGTTTTGTTACCGCCAAAGTGGATGATTTGGTGAATTGGGCGCGCACTGGCTCAATGTGGCCGATGACGTTTGGCTTGGCTTGCTGTGCTGTAGAAATGATGCAGGCTGGCGCATCACGCTATGACTTAGACCGTTTTGGGGTTATTTTTCGCCCCAGTCCGCGGCAGTCGGATGTGATGATTGTGGCCGGCACGTTGTGCAATAAAATGGCGCCCGCGCTGCGAAAAGTCTACGACCAAATGAGTGAACCGCGCTGGGTTATTTCCATGGGCTCCTGTGCTAACGGCGGCGGTTATTACCATTATTCTTATGCGGTGGTGCGCGGTTGCGACCGCATTGTGCCGGTGGATGTGTATGTGCCGGGCTGCCCGCCGACAGCAGAGGCGCTGTTGTTTGGCATTATGCAGCTGCAAAAGAAAATCCGCCGCACCAACACTTTTTTTCGCGCTTGATGTCAAGATAATAAACTTCCGTGGCTAAACAATATCGACCTCGAACCGCTCATTCGCAACGCAAACAGCAGGCGCCGCCAGCCGTTAGCAACGGCGCTAAGAACGGTAATAATGCGGTAAAAACTGCCCGTCCAGCGGAGAAGTTTTTATATTTTCCGCCGGAGCGTTATGGCTTGTGGCCGACACAAATTGCCGGCAATGCTTTTCGCCCCTATCGCTTGGTGCAGCGAAACTGGCGGGAAGAAATTCCCCATATGGTGGCGGTGTTTTTTGCGGTTGTTTTATTGTATGCGCTAACCACTCCGCGCCTGGTGGCCTTGGAAGATGATGGCCTCTTTATCGCCAATTTGCATTTTTGGGGGGTTGCGCATCCGCCCGGCTATCCGGTGCACACTTTTTTGGGCAGTCTTTTTTATCACTTATTGCCATTTGGGACGCCGGCGTTTAAGGGGCATTTTTTCAGTGGTTTTGCCGGCGCCGTTGGTTGCGCGGCCATTTATGCAACCGTGGCGATGTTGGTGCGGGGGCGGATTTTTGCCTATTTGGGCGGGTTGGCATATGGCGCTTCCGACACTTTTTGGTCGCAGGCGATTATTGCCGAAGTGTATACGCTCAATGCGATGTTCTTTTTTATTGTGCTGGCATTGTGTGTGCGTTATGCCGGCCACACCGGACGTTCGGGGCGCACCCACAAGCGGATTTTTGCCGCGATCACCTACGCTTATGGCTTAGGATTGGCAACGCATTATCCTATCTTAGGATTGGGCAGCATCGGGCTGGGCATGTTGGTCTTACCGCAGTTGTCCAATATTTTCCCGCGTATTATTCCGGGCTTGGGCTTTATTTTTCTGGGGGCGGTGCCGCCTTATTTGTGGATGGCCTGGCGTTCCTTGGAGCCGACGCCGGCAAACTTTTATGGTCCCATTATTTGCACCGAGGATGATGAGCCAAATTGTAATTCGCTTAATCGTTTCCTGTTTTACATTTTTCGCAAAGGTTATTCGGGCGTAGACAAGCAGGCGGGCGTGGGCTTGGATGACAAAATTGCATTTAGCGAAGCGCTGGGCAGCGACATGCTGTGGCAATTCACGCCGCTTGGTTTTATTTTTGTGGTGCTTGGTTTTTGGGCGATGGCGCGCTCGAGATACAGTTGGCTATGGCTGTCGCTTGCGGTCAGCTGGTTTATGAGCAGTGTTTTGCTGATTTATTTATTGGATTTTAAGGCCGAGTTTATTTGGATGGCGGCGTTTCGCGTGTATCACTTGCTGGCTTTTGGCATTATGGCCATTTGGCTGGCTTTGGGGGCGGCGTGGGCAGTGGACAAGCTGCGGGGCTGGCCCGAAATGGTCCGCATGCAATTAGGATGTTTAATAACAATTTGTGTGGTCGGGCTCAGCATCACCGCCCATTGGGAGAAAAATAACCGCAGTGAATATAGCTGGGCGCATGACCTGGCGACGGCAAAATTAAACAGCGTTGATCCGAATGCCATTTTATTTACGTTTGATGATCTGGACTTGCCGGTGGGTTATTTGCATTTTGTTGAAGGTGTGCGTCCCGACTTGAAAGTTTACAATGACCAAGGGCTGGTGTATGGCGACCGTTTGTTTTCGCCGCTGATTCCCGATCATGCGGTCAAAGGACGCCCCGATGTTCCCAACAAGGCGGCGGTTTTGCGAAAATTCACCGAAGCCAATGACCGCCCGATTTTTTATCATGCGGCTCGGCGGGAATTGCACCGTCACCCGCGCTATGGCTCGGATGTGACTGGCTTTTTCCGCCGCGTCAACCGCGCCGGCCCCGAAGACAGAGTGGTCTTATCTGATGCCTTGCTGCACTGGCTCAACAAAAATGTCGGCCTGCATGACAAGATTGTCGACCGCTGGACGAAGCAGCAGCATTACAGCACCGTGTCGCAGTTGGTTAATGCGGTGCAGTTGGCGGTGTTTAGCGGCTACAAACTCGATGATACGTGGCGTGAAGTGATTGACCGCGCGCTGGCTAAGAACGCGCTGGCGCGGCTGGTTTCCAATAATCAAAAATTACGCTTTGGCCGTTTGCAGAAAGAAGACATGGAGCGCGAATTGGAATGGATGGAGAATTTTTCACCGGAGGATGATGAATTATTAGGGCGGCAGCTGCGCGGCACTTACTATTTCCAAAAGGCATTTTTTTCCAAAACGCTCAATTTAGTCAGCGATGAAGAATATGAGGCCATTTTATTGGAAGGGATAGCGCAATTAGAATCCCCGTCCAATCCGGTGGCACAGCAGCTGTTTGCGCATTATCAAAAATTAGCGCGGCACTGCGACTTTATTGCGCTGGTGGAGCGGTTGTATCCCAATACCGAGAGCATTCCCAAAGAATTGCTGCGTCCCTTGCGGTTGGCGCGCAGCAAAGATGTTTGTGGCTAAGCCGCGGCAGCGCCTAAAATCATCCGCCCCGCGGGACTTATTTTTTATCACTTCTGTTGGGCGGCAACTGCAAGCCGCCATCACCACGCCGCCAACCTTGGTGCCTCGCCGCTGGCGCGGTGAAATGCCGCATATGGCGGCGGTCTTTATGGCGGTGTTTTTGCTGTATGCTTTTACCGCCCCGCGTTTTATCACCTTGGAAGATGACGGTTTATTTATCGCCAATTTGCATTTTTGGGGAGTTGCGCATCCGCCGGGTTATCCTTTGCACACTTTATTGGGCGGGGTTTTTTATCACTTGCTGCCGTTTGGTTCGCCGGCGTTTAAGGCGCATCTATTCAGCAGTTTTGCCGGTGCGGGTGCGAGTGCGGCAATATATGCGATTGTCGCGATGCTGGTGCAAGGGCGCGTTTTTGCCTATTTGGGCGGCTTGGCGGGGGCGGCGACGGCAACCTTTTGGTCGCAGGCGATTATCGCCGAAGTCTATACCCTCAACGCCCTGCTCTTTTTTATTTTGTTGGCGCTGACTTTGCAATACGCGAGTTTTAGCGGCGGCGACCCTAAAAAACACCGTCGTCTATTTTTTGCTTTGGCGGCTATCACCGGCTTGGGCTTGGCGAATCATTATCCACTGCTGCTGCTGGGTGGGGTTGGCATATTTTTGCTGACGATACCGCAATGGCGGCGTTATTGGCGGCTGCTGCCGCTGGGAGCGCTGACGGCGATAACCGCGGCGGCGCCTTTGTATGGGTGGATGGTGTGGCGATCTTATGCCCAGATACCGGCAAATTTTTATGGTCCCATTGACACCGTGGATAAATTTTTATTTTATGTTGGGCGGCAGGGTTATGCGAGGGTTGACAAGCAGGAATGGGTGAGTTGGCAGGACAAGTTCTTTTTTTGGCAGGATTTGGGCGGCGACATGCTGTGGGAATTTACGCCGCTTGGTTTGGTGCTGATCTTAGCGGGTTGCTGGGCGATGCTTCGTTCTGCGTCTCTTCGCAGCGTGTGGCTGGGTTTATTTGTCAGCTGGTTTATGGCGGCGCCGTTGCTGATTATGCTGCTGGATTTTCAGCGCGGCCTCATTGCCTTGTGGGTGATGAATGTGTATCGGGTAACGGCGGTTGGGGTGATGGCGATTGTTTTGGCGGTGGGGGCGTCATGGCTGGTGCAGCGGTTGGGGGCAAAGTGGCGGGGAAGTTTGGCGGCATTGCTGGGGGTGGTGGTGGTGGGCGGTGCGGTGGCGACACATTGGGAGCAAAACAACCGCCGTCATTATCGCTGGGCGAATGATTTGGCGCACACCAAATTAGCGAGTCTGCCGCCGCAGGCGATTTTATTCACCTATGATGATTTAGATATACCGCTGGGATATTTGCATTATGTTGAGGGCGTCCGTCCCGATATTGATTTGTATAATGACAAGGGATTAAATTTTAACAATCGTCTTTTTTCGCCATGGCCAGATTCTTTGCAGGTGCGCCAAAATCCAGAAGCCGCGCTGAGGGAGTTTATTAAAGAAAACGCCGCCCGCCCCATTTATTATCATATCTTGCGCCGTCCGATTTTCAATCCGCGCGGTGGCGGTTCGGTGTTTACTGGATTTTTTCGCCATTTGGCGCCGTCCGCTCAGCCTGAGCAGGTGACATTATCAGAGGCGGTTTTGCAGTGGGCGGAGCAGCATATCGATCAAAGCGGCATTAGCGATATATGGACACGGCAATTACATTATGGTTTTGTGGCGTCTTTGATTAATCAGATTGGCCCGGCGCATTTGCGGGGCGAGTTGGCGGCGGCGTGGACGCCCATTATTACACGGGCGCGGGAGGCCAATGTCGATGCGCGGGTGTTTTATGGTTTGGCGGCATTGGACCGGGAGGAGCCACCCTTGGACTTTGCCGAGGAGCTGGCATGGGCGGATGCGTATAATGTCGCTGGCGATTTGCGCATGAGTTGGAAGGGGCGGCTGCGTTTTTATTTATATCATGCTCATCTGGTGCGGCAGTTGAAGGGCGAGGCCGACCCGCAATATGAAAGGTTATTAAAAAAGACGCTGGCGCAAAAAGGAGCGGGGGAGGCCAATCCGGCGATTCCTTTGCTGCTGCGCTTGTACGAAATGGGCGGACGCCCATGCGATTTTATGGCTTTGGTGGATTCACTTTGTCCGGCGGCGGGCACTTTTCCTAACAATCATATTTGTTCGTTGCGGGAAGGGTTTGACCGTAGTCGGTGTCGGTGATGGTTTAGTTTTGCTTGTTGGGCGGGGTGGTTGTGTTTATGTGCCAGTGTTTATTTTATAAGATCCTGGATTTCTTTTTCCAATTTTACAAAAAGATCAAGTTGCGTGGATTTCATACATATGAAAATTTATAGAGGGGTGAGATAAAAGCATGAAAATACTCCTTTGGAGTATGGCAACGCAAGCGGCTTATTAAGTTATATAAATAATGCGTAAATTATCGAATATTTTTTTGCGTAACCCCCGCAGTTCATTTTTGCGCTGGTCTGCCGAATTTTTAGCGATAGCATGAGATGGCGCATCATCCGTTTCATCGTCTAAGATACAAAATGCCTGTCGGTTTTGGCGATCCCGCAGGGCGCGAAAATTTCCCGTTTGAATAACAGCATAACCGCACAACTCGCCTATCACGCCTTGGCCGGATGCCAGTCTTTTGCCGTGTTCTATGACGTTATCTTCTCTGGCATAATACAGGCGGGTAAATGACCAGCCATCCCTTAAGTGATCAAGGGGCATAAAAGAACTTTGCAGTTTTCCGTCTGTTATCTGAGCGGACAAGATAACGCGGGCCAATTCTTCATCATCAGCCACCGGCCCAGGCCCGCCTGATTTGTGGCTGTATGCTGTTTTTTCTTCCTGACAAACTCCGTTTTGATGGGCTAATTCAGAGGCGGACATTGGCGATCTGTTGGAGGAATTTTCGCAATTTGGGGAAAATATTTTCTGGATCAAAAGCGCCGTCATCGCCATCTTGGGCATCATCAGTTTCGCCAAAAAAAGAAATTTGTCCCTCATCGCAAAATCCAACTTCTAAATAAGAGGATTCTGTTTGCCAAATAAATCCCACATCGCCATCTCCGGCGACCATTGGGTCTGGAATGTCACCTTCTGAAAATAGGCATAAAAACGCCAAAGCATTTTTAATATCCGTTAGCGATGGCGCATGACCGTTGTAACCGTCCCAATTATTAGGTAATTCGCCATAAGACCGAATGGTATCCTGCAAGTAATTCATCTGCTGCTGCCACTCTGATATTGGGCGCACTGTCGCACTGCGCGCACCCAATAAGGCGAATAAGGCGGTCAGCCAACGGCTAAGCGCACCCGCACCAACCTCAGCGGCGGGCTTGTTTAGGGGAATTTCCTTGGGTGAGCGCGCAACCAGAGGATTGCTAAAATCTCTTGCCATAGAGCAATAGTATCATATTAACTCTAATAGAATAAAATAATTTATGTCTACATTATCCGCTAAGCTTTTTTTGCACAATATCTTATAATAGCCTTTCAATGACAAAAACATTTGACTACATTATCATCGGCGGCGGGAGTGCGGGATGTTTGTTAGCGAACCGTCTCAGTGCGGCGGCGGCGCGGGTGCTGCTGCTGGAAGCCGGCGGCAGCGGGCGCGGTAATCTTTGGCTCAAAATCCCCATCGGTTATTTATATGCCATGGGCAGCCCCAAAACTGACTGGTGCTTTGTGCTCAGCGAAAATCCGCATTTGCAGGGACGGCGGCTACCCTATCCGCGCGGACGGGTTTTGGGCGGCTCCTCGGCCATTAATGGCATGATCTATATCCGCGGACAAGCGCAGGATTATGATTCATGGGCGGCCGCCGGCAACCCCGGCTGGAGTTGGAATGATGTTTTGCCGTTTTTTACCCACCACGAAAATAACGCGGAATTGGGCGGCACTGTGCACGGTCAAAACGGCGAAGTGTGTGTGCAGCCCATGCGCAGTAATTGGGAAATTTTGGACGCTTGGGCGGCGGCGGCGGAACATTGCGGCATCCCGCGCGTCAATGATTTTAATGGCGGGGATAATTTTGGCGTCGGTTATTTTCAAGTCAATCAAAAAAACGGCGTGCGACAAACCGCCGCAGATGCCTTTTTGCATCCGATATTGTCGCAGCGGCGAAATCTGACGGTCATCACCGGCGCGCGCGCCCGCCGTTTGCTCATCAATCAAGGACAAGTGGAAGGCGTGGAATATCAAACCCACAGCGGCATTGAGACCGCCCTGGCGGACGGCGAAATTATTCTGACCGCCGGCAGTATCGGCTCACCGCAGATCTTGCAATGCTCCGGTGTCGGCGCACCGCAACATTTGCAGCAAGTCGGCGTTAAAGTTTTGCACCCCTTGCGCGGTGTCGGCGAAAATTTGCAAGACCACCTGCAAATCCGTCCTGCTTTTGCCGTCTGCGGAGTGCCTACGTTGAATGAAATGATGCACCAGCCATGGGCAAAAATTTTAATGGCCGCCCAATATGCGCTGTTGCGGCGAGGGCCGCTGGCTGCCGCGCCGAGCCAGCTGGGTTGTTTTGCCCATAGCAGCGATGATGTGCCAACCGCCGATTTGCAATATCATTTGCAACCGCTCACCCTGGACGATTTTGGCAAGCCATTGCATCGCGCGCCCGGCTTTACCGCATCGGTGTGCGATCTGCGCCCGCAAAGCCGAGGTTATGTCCGCATTACTGTCGCCGACCCATTGGCCGCACCACAGATTGACGCCCGACATTTGTCGGCGCCGCAAGACCGCATCAAAGCGGCACAGGCGATTCGCCAAGCGCGTGAATTGTGTGCGGCACCGCCGCTGGCAAAATACGCGCCGCAAGAAATCGCCCCTGGGACGGCGGCGCAAAGTGATGAAGAACTGGCCCTGGCGGCGGGGAAATATTCCACCACTATTTTTCATCCCGTTGGCACGTGCAAAATGGGTGCGGATGATGATGACCTGGCAGTGGTTAATGCCCGCTTGTGTGTGCATGGCTTGTCAAAGCTGCGCGTCGCTGACGCTTCCATTATGCCCAACATTATATCGGGCAATACCAATGCGCCCACCATGATGATTGCCGAAAAAGCTGCGGCGATGATTTTGGAAGACGCCGCCCACCAAGGGCAAACGGTTACGGCTGATAAAGATTAATCACGCTGCTAAAATCTAACTGACCGCTACCGTTTTTTTGGTGCCGATGAAAAATCTGATTGGCCAAGGTGCCCAGCGGTGCGGTGGCGCCGGCCTGATTGGCCACGGACAATGCCAAATCGGAATCTTTAACCATTAAATCAACCGTAAAACCGC